>JBCBYZ010000062.1:0-18924 GCA_039815595.1 Pseudomonadota bacterium
CGGCGCACTTTGGTGTGCCGGCACGGTTCTTCACAGCGCAACAATTGGAAGCGGAGACGCCGCGCTTGGCAACTCCGTCCGACATTGTGTTTGCCGAAGTGGGATGCCACGGCGTCTGCGAAGGCGCTGCACTTGCAGCGGGTGGCGCAAGTGCCGACTTGGTTCTGGCCAAGCAGAAATCAAAACGCTCCACGGTGGCAATCGCAAGGTCAGATGATGTGATTGATCCGCTAGGCTGTGGCCGGGCGAGGGGGCATCTGTCGGTTGTTGGCATCGGCCCCGGCAATGCGGAATGGCGCTCGCCGGAAGTGAGTGCGATGGTTGCCCATGCCAGCGATTTGGTCGGGTATTCGCTTTACCTTGATTTGTTGGAGGACTTGGCTGCGGGCAAGACCCGGCATGACTTCCCCCTCGGCGCGGAAGAAGATCGGGTGCGTCATGCCATGGAACTTGCAGGGCAGGGTCTTGACGTCGCGCTTGTGTGTTCCGGCGATGCCGGCATCTACGCCATGGCGACACTCGTGTTTGAACTGTTCAATGGTGGCGGTCTTTCCTATGCTGCCGCCCGCATCGACGTGACGGTTGCCCCTGGAATTTCTGCTTTGCAAGCCGCTGCAGCGCGCGCCGGCGCACCCTTAGGTCATGACTTTTGCACGATATCACTGTCGGACTTGCTGACGCCGTGGGAGTCGATCCAAACCCGCGTGAAGGCGGCAGCGGAAGGGGATTTTGTGATTGCATTTTACAACCCGGTCTCCAAGCGTCGTCGCACGCAATTGGCTTACGCCCGCGACGTTCTGTTGAAGCACCGGCCTGCGAATACGCCCGTGATTCTGGCTACCAATCTGGGCCGTCCGGGAGAGGCTGTGCGCATTGTGCCTTTGGGCGAATTGAACATTGATGATGTTGATATGCTCACCGTCGTCGTCGTCGGGTCCAGCGACAGTCGCACGGTGACAACGGGCAGCGGCCAAACGTGGGTTTATACGCCGCGCGGTTACTCCGCCAAAGAGGGCACGCAATTGGGACAAGCCTCATGACCGTCTATTTCATTGGGGCAGGGCCAGGCGCGCCGGACCTCATCACCGTGCGTGGTCTCCGCCTGATTGAAAGCTGTCCCGTCTGTTTGTACGCGGGATCGTTGGTGCCGACGGAAATTGTCGCTGCGGCACCTGACGATGCGCTGGTGATGGACACCGCACCTATGCATCTTGATGCGATCATCGATGAGATTTCAAAAGCGCATGCTGAGGGGAAGGACGTTGCGCGGGTCCACTCCGGAGATCCTGCAATTTATGGTGCGACTGCTGAGCAGATGCGGCGTTTGGATGGGTTGGGTATCGGATATGAAGTGGTACCTGGAGTGCCAGCGTTCGCGGCAGCAGCGGCTAAGCTGAAGACCGAATTGACCCTGCCTGAGATAGCACAAACCGTCATCGTCACCCGCACCGGCATGAAGGCATCATCCATGCCGGAAGGCGAGCAGTTGGAGGTTTTGGGCCAATCCGGCGCGACACTCGCGATCCATTTGTCGATCCGCAATCTGGTCTACATTCGCGAAGCGCTTGAACCGCACTACGGACCGGACTGTCCGGTTGTGATCGCCTATCGCGCGACATGGCCGGACGAACTGTATATCCGCACGACGCTTGCGGGAATGAAAGAGGCCGTGCGGGAAGCGAAGATCACACGCACTGCGCTGGTTTTGGTGGGCCGGGTGTTTGGCGATGTCGAGTTTCGGGATTCCGACCTCTACAATGCAGACTACAGCCACGTGCTCCGCAATCGAGGAAAGAAAGCGCGGGCCTAAGAAGCGCTTTCCGCTTTTGGCCAGCGGCGCACCATGACGACGATCATGACGACGAACAGAGCAATCGCTAACACCGGAGACCCTCCGTACATGAGGTGGTAAAAGATTGCGCCGAACATAATCATGGACAGTCCACCGGCTGCATATTCGCGCAGGCGGGGCAAAAACAGACCGATGGCTCCGGCGATCTCTGCCACGCCGATGAAGGTGCCGAACCAAGCCGGGAAACCCATATCGGCGAAGGATTTCATGACGTCCGGCACACCCATGACTTTTGCACCACCGGCCAGCGCGAAGATCGCAGCCGGTATAATGATCATCAGGTAGGGCGCGTATTTTTTGACCATTTCCATGGCGACTGTCTCCCAGACTTTTCTTTAACGACAATGCACCGGCGTGTGTTGTCTCACAATGCGTAATTGCGCAGTTCACTGATGCGTTTTGGCACACCGGGTTAGCTTTTGATTCGCTCAATCATGATGACGGGAAGGTTCAACGTCCGCGCAGCCTCTATCTTGGCATAGGCGCCGGGCCCTCCGGAATTGCGGCAGACGATGTGCGTGATCCCATGTTTCCGCAACAGGTCTTCCTCTTCCTTTGTATCTGCCGACGGGTGGGCCAGAACGAGGGTGTGTTTGTTAAAGGCCAGCGGAGCTGCCGGAGGATCGATCATGCGCACAGTGAAATGAACATCGCGGCGGGTGGCAAACGGGGCAATGTGCTGTGAGCCCAGTGCGAGCAGAACATGGGCGTTTTCTGGCAGAGCTTGAATGGCTGTCGCGATGTCTGGAACGGTCTGCCACCGGTCCCCCGGTTGTGCTTTCCATGGCTGCCTTTGATGCTGCTGAAGCGGGATGCCAGCCGATTTGGCCGCCGCCTTCGCGTTTCGGGATATTTGTTCTGCAAAAGGATGGGTCGCATCGATCAGGCGATCAATAGCATTATCGTTTAAGAACTGTGCCAGCCCCTCCGGGCCACCGAACCCGCCAACGCGCACACTGCCCGAAACGGGTTTGGGTTCTTTCGTTCGCCCGGCCAGAGATGTGATGACTGTGTGACCGGCGGCATGTAATTCTTGCGCAAGGGCGGCAGCTTCCTTCGTGCCGCCAAGGATGAGAATGCGCTGCTTCACCGTCTAAACTTCAGCCTTACCGTCGGTGCGGGCGATGATGGTGCCTTTGCGATCTACGATCATAATTTCTACGGACACTTTTGCACCCCGCAGCGTATGGGTCGCTGTTTCTAAGGCTTTCAGTGCAACGGCCTCAGCTAAGTTAATGTCCAAAGACTGGGTTAGTTCAAGCACTTGTGCCGCTGTGTTCGCGGATTGAATCTGCTGCTTCACGTGATGCGTAACGGCTTTACCGTTGATCTGTTCGGCAAGGTTCGCAAGCCAGTCAAAATCTACCTGACTGCGGGCGGAATGCAGATCGAGTGCGCCTTGGGCAAGCTTGGTGAATTTAGCAAAGCCACCTGCCAAGGTGATAGCGGGCACGGGGTGAGCGCGCAGGTATTTGAGGACCCCGCCCGCGAAATCACCCATGTCCAGAAGAGCTGTTGTGGGCAGATCGTAGATGCGTTGTGCCGCGTCTTCCGACGTGGACCCCGTGGCGGCGATCACCCGATCATAACCCGCAGCGCGTGCCACATCGATGCCGCGATGGATCGAGTGGATCCACGCTGAACAGGAAAACGGATGGACCACGCCCGTGGTGCCGAGGATCGACAAACCGCCGATTATGCCCAAACGCCCATTCCAGGTTTTTTCAGCGAGCTCTTCTCCGCCCGGTACGCTGATGGTCACCTGCAAATCCGGTGGGAGCAGATGCTCGCCGCAGACCTCCGCAATGACGTCGCGGATCATCTGGCGGGGTGCGGGGTTGATCGCCGGTTCTCCCACCGAGATGGGCAGGCCTTCCTTTGTCACCGTTCCCACACCTTCCCCCGCCTTGAACTGCACGCCGGAGCCGGGTGGCAGGGGCACCACGTGGGAAATGATGGTCGCCCCATGGGTCACATCGGGGTCATCGCCTGCATCCTTCACGATACCGGCAGATGCTCCGGCATCATTCATAGCCTCGTAGCAAAGAGGAAAATGAGGAGTTTCGCCCTTGGGCAAGAGGATCGAAACGGGATCGGGAAACTCGCCTGTAATGAGCGCTGAGAGCGCCGCTTTTGTGGCTGCAGTGGCGCACGCGCCTGTGGTCCATCCGCGCCGTAGCGGTGTTGCCGTATCTGGGTTGGGCTCATCACTCATGCATGGCTTATAGGCGACGTGCTGGTGGCGTAAAAGCTATGGTTTGTGCGTTTCGTTTGCAGCATAAAGGTCGCCATGGATTTAGCGGTTTCAGATATGCTGTCCTTTGAGGCGGGTTGGGTTTGGCTTGTTGGGGCAGGACCGGGGGACCCCGGGTTGTTGACGCTCCATGCCGTCAACGCGCTGCAACAGGCCGATGTGGTAGTATATGATGCGCTGGTGAATGAAGCTGTGCTCAACTTTGCCAAACCTGGGGCGCAGATGGAGTTTGCCGGCAAGCGTGGTGGACGACCATCCCCGAAACAGCGAGATATATCGCTCAAGCTCGTCGAACTGGCCAGGTCGGGGAAACGTGTTTGCCGCCTCAAGGGAGGAGATCCGTTCGTTTTTGGACGTGGTGGCGAAGAGGCGTTGACGCTGGTTGAACACGCTGTTCCGTTTCGGATCGTGCCGGGTATTTCCGCAGGCATTGGGGGCTTGGCTTATGCCGGTATTCCGGTCACGCATCGGGACACCAACCACAATGTCACATTTTTGACCGGTCACGACGCCGGAGGCGTGGTGCCGGACGCGATCAACTGGACGGGCGTTGCGCAAGGTTCGCCGGTGATCGTGATGTACATGGCGATGAAACATGTCGGCACCATTTGTGACCGCCTGCTGGCAGCAGTGAGACGTGAAGACGAGCCGATGGCGTTTGTCTGCTCTGCGACCACGCCGGATATGAGAGTGCATGAGACCACTTTGGGCGCAGCCCGCGTTCCCGGTGCCTTGGACGGGCTCGGTCTTGCACCGCCCGCGATTGTGGTGATCGGTGAAGTGGTGCGCCTTCGCTCCGCGCTTGATTGGCTGGGGGCGCTTGAGGGGCGGATTTTGGAAACTGATCCCTTGGGCAATCGCGGCACATCGGAAGCGGCGCGGGCCTAGGCGCCCACACCTCATTATGACCAATGGATTTATGATCGCTGCGCCGCGCTCCGGCTCCGGGAAGACCGTGGTGACGCTTGGCTTATTGCGGGCTTTGCGGCGTCGCGGCGTCGAACTTGCGCCTTACAAAGCTGGGCCGGACTATATCGATCCGGCATTCCATGCCGCGGCGTCCGGAGAGACTTGCTTCAATCTCGACCCTTGGGGAATGCGGTCCGGTTTGCGGGCTGATTTGTTCAATGAAGCGGGCGAAGGGAGCGTTGCTGTCGTTGAAGCCATGATGGGGCTGTTTGACGGCGCGGCGGATGGCTCCGGCAGTGCGGCTGATTTGGCTACAGAATTGGGTTTGCCCGTGGTCCTTGTGGTGGATGCTTCGGGCATGTCCCATTCCGTTGCGCCACTGGTGGCTGGATTTCAGAGTTTTCGATCCGATGTCACCGTTGCAGGGGTGGTCTTGAACAAGGTTGGCTCAGCCCGTCATGAGGCGATGTTGCGGGGCGCCCTCGGTGCGCTGGATGTTCCGGTGTTGGGGTGCTTGTTTAAGAACGTCGATCTGGACACACCCTCCCGGCATTTGGGTTTGGTGCAGGCAGGTGAGCGCACTGACCTTGAGGAGTTTTTGGATCGTGCCGCGGATGCTGTGGAGCTTGGGATCGATATGGATGCCTTGTTGACCGTAACGGCTCAGGAGTTGGCTCCAACGCTATCGAATGATCAGGGTGAAGCCGCGATCCCATTTGCCGCGCAGCATTTGGCCATTGCTCAGGACCCTGCATTTTCGTTTCTCTATGCGCACTTGCTAAGGGGTTGGCAGCAGCAAGGGATGACGCTTTCGTTCTTCTCACCGCTGGCAGACGAGGCCCCTTCTGGCGATTGCGATGGTGTGTTTTTGCCGGGTGGTTATCCAGAGCTTTGGGCCGGAAAACTGGCGGGCAATCGCACGTTTTTGGACGGACTGCGTCGCGCCGCGGACCGGTGCTTTGTTTATGGCGAGTGTGGTGGCTACATGGTCTTGGGGGACGCTTTGGTGGATGCTGGCGGCGTATCCCATGCCATGGCCGGTCTTTTGCCGCTGGAGACCAGTTTTGCTGCTCGCAAGCTCTCATTGGGCTATCGCAGACTGTCCTTGCTGGGGGAAGCAGATGTGTTTGCGGATCAAGCGCGGACCTTCGACGCCCATGAATTTCATTATTCGGTCGTTTTGAGAGAAGATACGACCTCAAACGATGTTGATCGTCTGTTCGCGTGTGAAGATGCCACCGGTGCAGCGCTCCCGGAAGCCGGCTTACGGCGCGGGCGCGTGATGGGGTCGTACATGCATTTGATTGACCGGAGGAGCGCATGACACAGCTCGCCCATGGCGGCCGGATTGACCAAGCCATGGCGCGGTTTGGCGGCAATCGTGCGCGCTGGGCTGACCTGTCCACCGGGATCAACCCGTCCAGCTATCCCATTCCTGACATTGCTGCACATGCCTGGCACGATCTGCCGGATGAAGCCGCCTATGAGACCGCACGGCAAGCGGTGCGTCTTTCCTGCGACGCGGGACCGGATACGCCGGTTTCTCTGGCGCCGGGCAGTCAGATGCATATTGAGCAGTTGCCGCGGTTGTTCAAGCCGCAGGCGGTGGCTGTGGCGGGTTTTAGCTATCAAGAGCACAGCCATTGCTGGGCCAAAGCCGGACACGAAGTGTATGTCACCGACGGTTTGGAAAGTGCGGAAGCGTCCGCCCGTATCGTCATCGTGGTCAATCCAAACAATCCTGATGGGGTTGCCCATGACCGCGAGACGCTGCTGGCGCTTTCCAAACGTTTGGCGGTAAAGGGTGGTATGCTGGTGGTGGACGAGGCTTTCGGCGATGTCTTGCCGGAGATCGGTCTTGGGCCGGAAGCGGGTCGGCTTGGGCTGGTGGTGATGCGCTCGCTTGGCAAGTTTTACGGCCTGGGGGGTGTGCGCTTCGGGGCTGTTTTGGGGCCTTCGTCCATCATAGAGCCGCTCGATGATGCGTTGGGGCCCTGGGCCGTTTCCGGTCCGGCTTTGGCGGTGGCTGATGTGGCTCTGCGGGACCGCACGTGGCAACAGCGCAACCGGAAGAAATTGCAACAGCGCAGACAGGAGCTTGAAACGCTCTTGCAGCAACACGGATGCACTTTGGTTGGGGGGACCGATCTCTTTGTCCTTGTCCGTCACGATGCAGCGGAAAGGTTGGCCGTAAGTCTGGCGCAGCACCACATCCTTGTGCGCACGTTTCCGGCCATGCCCGAGTGGCTGCGCTTTGGCATTCCTTCTGGCAAAGCCGTCTTAAAGCGCTTGGACACTGCTTTGGAGGGTTTTGACGGGTGATCTTACTCTTCGTGGCACTGGTGGTGGACCGGGTGTTTGGCGATCCCGATTGGCTTTGGCGGCGGGTTGCACATCCCGTTGTCGGATTTGGCAAGATCATTGATCTGTTTGACGGCGCGTTGGGTGAGGATCGCAGCGACACGAACAAGGCCTTTGCTTATGGCGTTGCGTTGGTGGTCGCGCTGATGCTGGCTTGCCTGCTTGTATGGGGCATCGTGCTGGGTCTTTACAGCGTCATGGGTACTTTGGGGTGGCTAGTTGAACTGGCTTTGGTAGTCATTTTGCTGGCTCAAAAGAGCTTGCACGATCACGTCAAAACCGTGGCTGACGCACTCGAGAAAGATGGAATTGAAGCTGGCCGAACAGCCGTTTCCATGATCGTTGGACGCAACGTTTCGACGCTTGATACATCGGGTGTGTCGAAGGCGGCGGTTGAAAGCTTGGCCGAAAACTATTCCGATGGCGTGGTGGCCCCGGTGTTTTGGTACTGTGTTGCCGGCCTACCGGGAATTTTGATCTACAAGGCTATCAACACAGCCGACTCCATGGTGGGGCATAAGACCGAAAAGCACCTGTTTTTTGGACGGGCTGCGGCCAAGTTGGACGATTGGATGAATTGGCCCGCCGCACGGTTGAGCGCAGCGCTGATCTGCATCGCCATCGCGATGAAGACCGGGGGAAAACGCGCTCTGACCATATTCAAGACGGTGATGGACGAGGCGCCGTTGCACCGCTCGCCCAATGCCGGGTGGCCCGAAGCGAGTTTCGCCTATGGGCTGGGACTTACTTTGGGTGGTCCCCGCAGTTACGGCGACACAGCGATTCAAGCGGTTGCGTTTAATCCCACCGGCCGCGACAAGGCTGGTCCCGCTGACATTGTCTCAGCCCTTGCTCTCTTCGAGCGCACTGGCATCGTCCTGTGGCTCTTGGTTGCTTTGCTCTTGGTCTTCGGCTTCTAAGACCGTCTGCTCCGTTTGGCTGTCGTCTGCTGGCTCAACGTCGTCTGGTGGCGTCGGGTCATCGTCAGCAGGACTGGGTTCCGCTTCAGCAGTTAGTTCCGCTTCGTCCCTGCTATCTGTAACATCAGTCTCGTCTTCCGGCATGATCTCGGGTTCTAAAACCGGTTCTTGTCCCTCATCACCATCCGGCAGTGGCACGTTGATGGCGGGGAAGTTCACCAAATCGACAATCGAACGCACCATTGTGCTGTTGGGATCGGTGAGGGCGTCAATCACCGTGAAGTGGTTTTGCCCCTCGGCGATCACATACTCTGTGGGCGTGCCCAACATGCACCATTGCTCCGCCAGTTCCCGGCTTTGGCGATGGTATTCATCGGATTCATCGCCACCGACCCATGCCTCAAAGCGGTTCAGTGCGTCCGGCGTCCACAGCACAGGGCTCGCGTCACGGGCAGAATCTTCATCCAGACCCAGAGCCTCGTTAATCGGCGTGTGGATCAGCGGGAGCAGGTCGTAAAGACCGGAAATGCCAACGGCTGATTGCACCAGATCCTCCGGCAATTCGGGATGGATCGCCGACCAGTCCGTCGCCAACATACAGGCCGCCAAATGGCCGCCAGCGGAGTGGCCAACAACCGTGATCGGACGCTGATGTGTCTGGTACAGCACGATGCAGGCGCGGCGTATTTCATTGACGATGCCTTCCACCGTATTTTCGGGGCACAGTGTGTAGGAGGGAATTGCAACAGCCACCCCGTGGGCCAACAAGCCACCGGCCATGTGACTGAACGAGGAACGATCCAAGCGTTGCCAATAGCCGCCGTGGATGAACATGGCCAAGGGCGCGGCCTTGTTGTGCTCTGTCTCTCCATCTTCCGATTGGGATAGCGGCCAGAAGATATCCAACATGTTGCGCGGCTCCGGCCCGTAGAGCAGGTCGGTTTCCATGTGGTCCGCATAGCTTTCGCGGAAAAACGCCGCGTCCAACATGTAGCCGTCTATAAGCTCTGCCGCGTTGGGCACCCGTCCGGAATTGTCATACTCTGCTGTGTAATCGGGGGCGTAATCTGGTGCGCTCATGCGGCTTGTCCTGATGGCTTTGATGCGGTGCGGGCATTTGATGCCGGGCGGGTGAGGGCAAGTTGGAGATTGGGTGTTGCCGCCACCAACCGTTTTGCCGCTTCTGATTTCGGTGTGTCAAACACGGTGTCGACAGCGCCGCGCTCGACGATCTGTCCGCAATCCATCACGAGCACGCGGTCGCACATGGAGCGCACCACGCCAAGATCGTGGGAGATGAACAACATGGCGATCCCGTGGCTGATCTGGAGTTGCACCAACAGGTCCATAATTTGTGCGCGGATGGAGACGTCTAGCGCCGATACCGGTTCGTCCGCCACCAAAAGCGCGGGGCGTGTGACCAAGGCGCGGGCGATGGCGATGCGCTGTCTTTGACCGCCGGAAAACTCATGTGGGTAGCGTTCACTCGCATCGCTGTCCAACCCCACATCACGCAACGCATCGGTGACGCGGGTTTGCTTGTCCACCGTGCTTAACCCCGGTTCCAGATAGAGCGGTTCAGCCACGATGCGGCCCACTCTGTGGCGCGGATTGAAGCTCGCATAGGGGTCTTGAAACACAACTTGGATGTTGCGTCGGAGGGCTTTGAGCGCCTCGCCTTTTGCGGCAAACAAATCGGCCCCTTGAAACCGGACAGTGCCGCCGGTTGGCTTGTCCAGTGCAAGCACCATGCGGGCGAGTGTGGATTTTCCGCACCCCGATTCTCCGACAAGGCCGACGCTCTCTCCCTGAGCGATCTGCAAATCCACATGATCCACCGCACGGACGAAGTTGCGGACCCCGCCAAACACACCACTGCGGCTGCCGTAGTCGCGGGTGAGGTTTTCACACTTGAGAAGCGGTTCGCGCTCCGTCGGCCGCTTTGTTTGCTTTTGGATCAGAGCAGACCGATCCGGGGCGTGGGATGACGCTTTGGCCAGCGCTGCCGTGTAGGGGTGACGGAGCGCCTTCAGTGTGGGGATCGTTGCGCCTTCGTCCACCACTTGTCCGTTGCGCATCACCAAGACGCGGTCCGTTACCTCGGCCACCACGGCCAGGTCATGGCTGATCAAAATCAGGCCCATGCCTTGTTCGTCCACCAGACCACGCAGCAGATCGAGGATCTGCTTTTGCAGGGTTACGTCCAGCGCGGTGGTGGGTTCGTCTGCGATCAGCAAGTCCGGTTGTTGGGCGCAGGCCATGGCGATCATGACCCGCTGGCGCTGGCCTCCCGACATCTCATGCGGGAAACGCGTGAGGGGGTAGCGAGCGGGTGGTAAGCCAACACGGTCCAACAGGCGTGCCGCCTGCGCTTCCGCCGCCTCCCGCCCCAGACCCTGGTGCAGGCGAATGCCCTCCGACACTTGCGCGCCGATGGTGTGGATGGGGTTGAGCGCCGTCATGGGCTCCTGGAAAATCATCGCCATGTCATCGCCGCGCAGATCCTGCATCAGCGTGTCATCCGCATCCAAAATGGCGTGATCTCCAAAGGTGATCGAGCCGCCTGTGCGGGAACCATCCGGCAGCAATTGCATTATCGAGAGCGCCGTCATGCTTTTGCCGGAGCCGGATTCTCCAACGATGCCCAAAATTTCGCCCGGCGCGACCGCGAAGGAAACGTCGTTGAGGATCGGCTTGTCGCCAATGGCAAGTGAAAGTTGATCGACCCACAACATCACTCTCGGCCCTTTGACAAGCGGGGGTCCAATACATCGCGCAGGCCGTCGCCCAACAGGTTGAGACCGAGCACAGTGATGACGATGGCAAGGCCAGGCAAAATGGCCATGTGCGGTGCGAAGCTCATCATCGTTTGTGCTTCGTTGAGCATTTTGCCCCAGCTGGGGAAGGGCGGCTGCGTGCCAAGTCCGACATACGCGAGGCCAGCCTCCTGCAAGATGCCGAGCGCAAATGCGATCGTGCCCTGCACCACCAACAAGTTGGCCATATTGGGCAAGATGTGTTCGGCGATGATGCGCACGCCCCCCTTGCCGGCCACACGGGCGGCCAACACAAATTCTCGTGGCAACAGGGAAAGCGTTGCGCCCCGTGCGAGGCGGGCAAACACCGGGATGTTGAAAATACCGATGGCGATGATTGCGTTTATCGCCCCGGGGCCGAAGATAGCAGTGATGATCACGGCAGACAGAAGCGCCGGGAAAGCGAAAATGAGATCGTTCCCGCGCATCAAAGCTTCATCCATCAAGCCGCCCCGCGATGCGGCCCAGCAACCCAAAGGTACACCCACACCGATGCCGATCACGACGGCGACCAAAGCAACTGCGATGGAATTGCGCGCGCCAACCATGATCATTGACAGGATATCGCGGCCGAAATGGTCCGTCCCGAACCAGTGGGAGAGGGACGGGCCTTGGAGTTTGGATGCGATGTCCAGTTCGATCACGTCATAGGGCGTCCACACAAACGAAATGAGGGCCATGGCGATGACGGTGGCCGTGATGATGAAGCCTGCTGTGAAAGACCGGTTGGACTTGGCTTGACGCCAGAACGCATGGCTGCGGGACCTGGTTTGTGCATGGGACGCAGAGGGCAGATCGGTCATGATGCGCCATCCGTCTGCGTTTGGGCCGCCGAAGTTTCGGCGTCACTGCTTGTGCGCAAACGAGGGTCGATCCACACATAAGTGAGATCGACCAGAAAGTTGATCGCGATGATCGTGGCGACCAGTAGCATGACCACGCTTTCTACCACGATGAGATCACGCAGGTTGATGGCCTGAAAGATCAGCCGTCCCAATCCCGGCAGGTAGAATACGTTTTCAATGATGATCGTGCCCGCCAACAGGTAAGCAAATTGCAGGCCGATGATGGTGACCACCGGTATAAGTGCGTTGCGCAAGGCGTGGCGGGAGAGGGTGGCCCGGCGGCTCAAACCCTTGGCGCGGGCGGTGCGGATGTAGTCTTCGCCCAGCGTTTCCAGCAGTGCAGATCGGGTGACGCGGGAGAGGATGGCTGCCTGCGGCAGGGCCAAGGCGATGGCGGGTAAGAGAAGCGCGTTAAGTCCCGGCCACAGGCCTTGTTCCCAACCGGGAAAGCCACCGGCTGGCACCCATTGCAGCCAGATCGCCAGTACATAGACCAGCAAAAGGGCGAACCAGAAATTGGGAATGGCGATGCCGATCTGTGTGACTGCCATAATGCCCGTATCCGCCATGGTGCCGCGTTTTCCGGCTGCGATGAGACCTACTGGTATGGCAATCACGGTGGACAAAAACAGCGCCATAAGCGCGAGCGGCAGGCTGACCACGACACGTTCCGCCACCAATTCTGATACGGGCACAGAATATGTGTATGACGTACCCAGATCGCCTGTGAGTAGGCCACCTACCCATGCGAAATAGCGCTGCAACGGCGGCAGATCGAGGCCCAGTTGTTTGCGCAGTGCGGCTACGGCCTCGTCCGTGGCGTTGATGCCCAGCATAACCTCTGCGGGGTCACCTGGCACGATTTCCAACGCCAGAAACACCAAAATCGAGGCGGCAACCAAGGTGAGTGCAGCCCAGATCAGCTTGTGGGCAAGGGCCTTTATCATCGCCTGCCTTTATGCCGTGCAACGGCGGAATGATGCCATGGCAGTATCGCTGCGCAGCGCGTTCACCGCCGCTTAGTCAGACCAGCTTACGCCTGTAATATCATTGGCTTGGATGGGGGAGTTTTCCCACATACCGTTGAGTTTGGCGTTCCACACACCGGCTTTTGCCAACTGAAACAGGAAGCCGTTGACGGCATCGTTGGCGAGCACTTTTTGCGCGTCGGACATGAGGGCATAGCGTTTTTGTTCATCCGCTTCGCCGTCGAGGCTCGCCATCAGGGCTTTGAAATCTGCGCTGTCATAGTTGAAGTAGTAATCGCCGCGCCCATAAATGCCGATATCCATCGGTTCGGTGTGGGAGACGATGGTGAGGTCATAGTCCTTGCCCTTAAACACTTCCGGCACCCACACGCCCCATTCCACGGGAATGATTTCGAGTTCTATGCCGACCTTGCGCAATTGTGATGCGATGATTTCACCACCGCGCCGGGCGTAGGACGGTGGGGGCAGTTTGAGCGTTGCTTTGATGCCATCGGCAAATCCGGCTTCCGCCAGAAGAGCCTTGGCCTTTTCCGGGTTGAACTCGTACTGACCAACCAGATCGACATAGGCCGGATGGTGCGGCGCAAAGTGTGTGCCGATGGGGGTGCCGAGGCCGAACATCGCGCCATCGATGATCGCTTGCCGGTCAATCGCATGGGCCATGGCTTGGCGCACGCGCACATCGTTGAACGGCGGGCGGGTGTTGTTGGTGGAGAGGATCGTTTCACCTTCGGTGGAGCCGACGACCACGGTAAAGCGCGGGTCTGCGCGCAGTTGTGGGATCGATTCCGGTGCCGGGAAATTGGCGAAAGCGTCGACGTCGCCCGCCAGCATGGCGGAGAGGGCGGCAGCGGGATCGGAGATGAAGCGGAAAGTCGCTTTTTCCAGTGCCGCCTTGGTGCCCCAGTAGGTGTCGTTGCGCACCAGATCGACGGCGGAACCCTTCGCCCAGCGGGAGAACTTGAACGGTCCCGTGCCCACGGGATTGGCCTTATTGGTGTCTGCCGATTCCGGGGCGACAATCACCGCATCGCCCCAGGCCATGTTGAACAGAAAATTGCCTGCCGGGTTTTTCAACGTGATGGTGACCGTGCCGGGGTCGGTCGCCGTCACGCTGTCGATGGCTGAGAAAAGCGCCTTCTGGGCGTTGGTGGAGTCTTCCGCCATGGCCCGTTCGATGGAGAATTTCACATCAGTGGATTCAAAAGCTGATCCGTCGTGGAAGCTTACACCCTCGCGCAGGTTGAACGTGTAGGTCTTGCCGTCGTCGGAGACTGTCCAACTTTCCGCCAAGCCCGGCACAACCGCGCCGTTGGGGCCGATGCGGGTGAGGCCTTCAAACACATTGGAATAGACTACCTCATCAATCGCGGCAGGCGCGCCGGCGGTGGGGTCCAAATGTGGAGGCTCCAGCACCATGCCCATGGTCAGCGTGGTCTTGGCAGCGTGAGCCAAAGTGGAAAGCGCTGACGTCCCCGCCAGCGCCAAGCCAAAGGCACACACGCTTAGAGCGAGTATCCGTCCGGTCTTTTTACGTGTCTCAAAACCCATATCAATTCTCCCTAGGCAATACGGCCTTGCGCTGGATTGTGTCGGCGTACGACACAGATAAACGCGTCCCGTGGTGATCGAACGCCACCATTCAGGTTCGATTATACGACGAGGGAGGGGGCTTGGCTATTGGAGAGATTTGTTGGTTGCTCCCCAATTTCTGGTGCTGCTTTCGTTTGGTCGAGTTCATTGCCGATTACCTACCGAGCCGTATACAACGCTCTTTGCAGCCGCACGTTGCGGCTGAAGGAGCGGGCTTCTCTTCGGTCGAAGCGTTTTTGTTCTCGGTCCAGGCGGGAGGCGAGGCGTTTGAACTTCCGTTCGGCATTGCGACCGAAATCAGAGCACTGGCGTGAGACGCGGCCGGTGGTGCGCAGCAGTTCTCGGTGGATGCGGTTGGCGTATTTTTTGGCGATGGCACCGTGGGTTTCTTCATGGCGGACCGCGTGCGCGTAAAACGCTTGCCATGCCTTCCGCACTTTGGAGGACGCTCCGCGACGGTTCCAACGGGGATAGCGGTACACGAGGTTCAAGCGCACATCGGCGCTGACCACGACGCAGCGGCTGCGGCGGATCTTGGTTTTGACGTTCTTGACTGAAATCGAAGAGGTGGTGGTGGCGATGGCGTGTTGCACGCCCGCGCCGCGCTGGCTGCGCAGGCCGATTGAGCGGTAGATCTCAACACCCGTGCGGCCTTTAATGGAATAGTATTTGGTGGATTCCTTCACGATCACCCGTGCATGGGCCGCCCCTGCAAACAGGCTGATCGCCAGTGCCATGGAGAGCACAAGGAAAGCGATAATCAGCGCTTGCGCCCACGCGTGTTGAACGGCTTGAGCGGCGCGCGCGGCAGTTGCCCCGTTTCGCTTTGAGGCTGGATAGCGTGTGTGCATGTGATGTGTGCTCCCGCGCGCATTTGGCGTGTTCATTCCATCCCAAAAGCTTCCAGAACAGCGGGGCGAGCGTCAAGCGTTCAAATGCTAAAGCCTTAATTTCCGCGTTCACTTGTCAGTGCTCTGTAGGGTGAGGCCTAACGCGCACTATGTCTTGGACATGCCCAACAGGGCGTGGATGGCACGGGCCATGACTTTGGCTGATTCCACCATGTCGTCGATGACAACAAACTCGTCTGCCATGTGGGCGAGTTCCAAAATGCCCGGGCCGTAGGCAATGCAATCGTGCAGATGGCCGATGCGTGCGATGTGTTTTTGGTCGTATGTGCCAGGCGAGATGACGTAGTCAGGCTCTTTGCCCATCACCTGCCGTATGCCCTCGGATACTGCCTGCACGACTGGGGCGTCCTGATCTGTCATGGTGGGCAAAACCTCCATGATGTCCCGCAAAGCGTAGTCGAAGGCTTCGCGGTCGCGTTTCAGGCCTTCCAAAATGGAGACGACCTCGCCTTTGACGTCTTTGATGTTTTCTTCGATTAGAAAGCGCCGGTCGATAATGGCGCGGCAGGATTCGGCGACATTGGGGCTGGGCAGGCCATCATAGTCGTCGGGCTTGTTCTCGGCTCCCGTTTCCGGCTCGCCGCCGTGGATTGAGTTGATGTTCATAGTGGACTGGCGCGCGCCTTCCGGCACCACGGGCATGGTGGTGCGCTTGTCTGCCAGTTTGGGGTAGAGTTCGCTTTCAAAGGCGCCGAGCACGGAACTCATGTGCCGGATGGCGCTGTCACCTAAGAACGGCATTGAGCCGTGGGCCTGCGTGCCGAACGTCTCAATTTCTGCCCACCAGACCCCGCGGTGGCCCAAACAGACGCGGTCTTTGTTCAGCGGTTCTGGAATGATGACATGGTCAACCCGCGGCTTGGAAAACAGCCCCAGGCTTGCCAACCATGCAACGCCTCCGAAGCCGCCGGACTCCTCGTCCACCGTACCGGAGATCTCCAAGGCCCCGGAAAAGTTGGGACAGGCTTCCAGATATGCTTCCACCGCGATGATAGATGCGGCGAGGCCTCCTTTCATGTCGCAGGCCCCGCGTCCGTAGACCTTGCCGTCTTTGACCGTGCCGCCAAAGGGTTCGACGGTCCAACCGCGGCCCACCTCCACAACATCGATGTGGGAATTGAAGTGCACCGTGGGGCCGGGACGCTTGCCTTCTATGCGGGCAACCACATTGGTGCGCGGATAGGTGTCGCTGTCTCCCGGCGTCTGTTCCGCACGCATGAGTTTGGCTTCAAATCCGCGGGCTTTTAGTCGTTGTTGGATAAACTCTGCACAGGGTGTGTAGGCCTCGCCCGGCGGGTTGATCGTAGGAAACCGGATTAGGCTTTGGGTAAGGGCGACGAGATCGCTGCGCTTATCATCAATGCGATGATGAAGCGCTGCAAACAACGCTTCCTCTTGGTGCGATGATGACATGGGTTCCACGATTATCGAATCAGATCATGCAAACCGTTTCGTCAGCTTTCATGCGAGACAAGTAGCCTCACGGACTTGTGATAACGACGGAGTGCCGCAGAATAACAAAAACAGCTAGTGTCAAAATTGTGGCCATGGGCGGGCAATTTTATGACCTGCTTGTGTGTTTGCGCACAGACTTAGCATTCTGTTTACGCAAACTGGAACTGTTTCAAATGTGGCGCGCGCCTATACTTACGCGTTAACTTTGGCCGGTTAGATAAATTTTCGGACGGGTTGAGAAGCTTGGCTGATCGATTTGGACGCAACTTGAATATCAATTGGGGCAGTACTGTAATTCCTACTGGAGGGAAGACCTTGAAAAAGCTCACCACACTCCTCGCCATCTTGATGGCGTTTATGCTCACACCGGCTCTGGCCGAATCCGGCAAGACGATCAAAATCAAGTCCGAGACCAGCGCGTATGCCGGCAAAAAGGACAAAGCATACTGGACACGGGTCTGGTATCAGAAGCACGGCAAAAAGAAGCGCTACAAAAAAGCGTCCTACACGCGCAAAAAACGCAAAGGCGTTTCGCGCTATGGCGTGGTCGCCAAAATCAACCTGTCGACTCAGCGCATGCACGTTTATCGCAACGGCAAGCGTCTCTACACATGGAAAGTGTCTTCCGGTCGCGGTGGCTACCGCACGCCAACTGGTACGTACCGCGTGGGCCGCATGCACAAGCGCTATTTCTCGCGCAAATATAACGGCGCACCGATGCCATACGCCATGTTCTTCAAGGGCGGATACGCGATCCACGGCACCAATGCCATCAGCCGTCTGGGCCGTACAGCCTCCCACGGTTGCGTGCGTCTGCACCCATCAAACGCTGCAAAGCTGTTTTCGATGGTTCGCAAATCCGGCGGTCGCGTGAGCATTTCCTACTAAGTTCACAAGGGCAACAACCTGCGAAAGCTGGTCGAAACACGCCGTTAGCTGAACACTCCAGAAGGCCCGTCTTCCCACACTGGGAAGGCGGGCTTTCTTGTTTTGAAGGTGCGTTGTTTGGACCTAATTCAATTTTTCATTTGGACCCAGCGGCCCGCTTCCAAGCGGTCTCATTTTCTGATGGTATGCTGGCAACACGGTAAAGGTTGAAGGAGCCGAACCATGAACGTGCACGTTGGTGAAAACGATATCAGTCATGTTGTTGAGGCTGACAAAGCCCATGTGTGGCACCACCTGACCCAGCATAAAAAGTTTGATGACACCGATCCGCTGATCATCGTGGAAGGTAAGGGCCTGCGGGTTTGGAACCAGGCCGGCCGCGAGCATGTAGATGCCGTCTCCGGTGGTGTTTGGACTGTGAACGTGGGCTATGGCCGGGATACCATTGCGGATGCTGTGCGCGACCAATTGGTGAAGATGAATTTCTTCGGCGGCACCACCGGCTCGGTGCCCGGTGCCCGGTTTGCCCAACGCTTGATCGAAAAAATGCCCGGCATGAGCCGCGTTTACTATTCAAATTCCGGATCTGAGGCCAACGAGAAGGCATATAAGATTGTGCGCCAGATCGCCCACAACAAATATGGCGGCAAGAAACACAAGATCCTTTACCGCGAGCGCGACTACCACGGCACGACCATCACCGCGCTTTCCTCTGGTGGTCAGGACGAGCGCAAGGGTCAATATGGTCCGTTCACACCCGGCTTTGTGGAAGTGCCGCATTGTCTCGAATACCGCTCCCAATGGGGCGATGTTGAGGACTACGGCATCCGTGCCGCCAACGCGATTGAAGACGTCATCCTGCGCGAAGGTGCCGACACGGTAGGTGGTTTGATCCTTGAGCCCGTGACGGCCGGCGGTGGTGTGATTACGCCGCCCAAGGGCTATTGGGATCGGGTGCAGGAAATCTGCAAGAAGTATGACGTGCTTCTCATCATTGATGAGGTCGTGTGCGGCATGGGCCGCACGGGCACAAGGTTTGGCTATCAGCATTACGGTGTTGAGCCCGATATAGTGACCAAGGCGAAATGCGTCCCTTCAGGCTACGCCGCAAACACCAGCACGGTGACAAAC
>JBCBYZ010000193.1:0-3648 GCA_039815595.1 Pseudomonadota bacterium
CACCCAACCGCTTCTTACCATTGGTCTGCCACTCATGGGGGCCAAAGGCGCGGTTGCGGAAGCCACGCGGCTTTATGTCGAAATTCGAATGCTGAGTGCGCCGCTCACCTTGGTCAATTACGCCATACTAGGTTGGTTGTTGGGCTTGGGCCGTGCGGGCACCGGTCTTTTTGTCCAGACAGTGCTGAACGCGGTCAACATCGCCCTTTCCATCTATCTGGGGCTCTATCTGGAGATGGGCATTGCCGGTGTGGCATGGGCGACGGTGGCTGCGCAGGCTGTCGCGTCCGTGTTGGGCATCGGTATTTTCCTGCACCTGACCCGGGCCAAACCCGGACCCAAACGCGCGCAGGTATTCGACGTGAGGCGCATGGGGCGCCTCATGGTGGTCAATCGTGACATCATGATCCGCTCGTTTATTTTGATGTTTGCGTTTGCGTTTTTTACGGCGCAGGGCGCGCGCTATGGCGAGACGACCTTGGCCGCCAATGCCATCCTGATGCAGTTCTTCATGATCGCCGGTTACTTCCTGGACGGGCTGGCCACGGCGGCTGAACAATTGGCGGGCAGAGCCATCGGCGCAAACTATCGTCCTGCGTTTGATCGTGCTGTGCGCCTGACCTTGATCTGGGGTTTCGTTCTGGCCGGACTGGCCACCACGTTGTTTTACCTCGGTGGACCTTGGCTGATCGATTTTCTGACCACCAATGATGCGGTCCGCGCCGAGGCGCGCATCTACCTCATCTGGGCGGCAGCAACTGCGTTGGTGGGTGTTCTGGCCTTCCAAATGGACGGCGTCTTCATCGGCGCGACATGGTCGGTGGAAATGCGCAACATGATGTTCCTGTCGCTCATCGCCTATATCGCGACGTGGTTTGTCCTCACACCTTGGCTTGGAAATCACGGACTATGGATTGCGCTGGAAGTGTTTTTAGGCGCGCGTGGTCTGTCGCTTTATTCAAGGATTCCAAAAAAGGTTGCCGGTGCTTTCACGCCTCAGGGATAGAGCGGTTTGCCCAAGCCTCGGTCTTGGTGCCCACCAGATCGATGATGCTGTTGGCGCCCGTCCTGTCCAGATGGCGGCTCATGCCTTTTAAAATATCCTTTACCAGTCCCGGCCCTTCATAGACAAGGCCGGTATAGACTTGGACCAGACTTGCTCCGGCTTCGACTTTCACCAGCGCATCGGCAGCGCTGCTGACACCGCCCACGCCGATGATTGGAAAGGCTGCGGGCAAGCGTCGGCGCATCCGCGCCAGCATGATCGTGGAGCGTTCAAACAACGGCCGCCCTGAAAGTCCACCCGCCTGATCGCGATGGACCGAGCCTTGCGTGCCGCCCCGTGACAGCGTGGTGTTAGAGACGATCAATCCATCCAGTTGAGACGCCATCAGTGCAGTCGCGATGTCATCCATTTCACCTGCGTCAAGATCCGGTGCGATTTTCAAAAATACCGGCGGTCGTGCATCACTAAGAGTGTTTGCTGCGGGGCGGGCGGCGTCGACGCGATTGAGCAGATCGGTCAAGGGCGCTTGCCCCTGCAGTGAGCGCAAGCCGGGCGTGTTGGGTGAGGAAATGTTGACCGTGAAATAGTCTGCCAGTCCGGCAAACGCTTCCAGCCCGGTCACATAGTCTGCCGCGAAGTCTTCGCTGGTTTTGTTGGCGCCCAAATTGACCCCAACCGGCGAGGTGATTGTGTTTGCCCGCAGGCTCGCCAATCGCGCACGCACCACAGTGTGGCCGTCAGAATTGAAACCGTAGCGGTTAATCACACCCTTGACGCGGGGTAGGCGAAAAGCCCTTGGTTTGGGATTGCCCGGCTGCGGCAGCGGCGTGACTGTCCCAATTTCCGCGTGACCGAAGCCGAGCGCATGCAGCGCATGGGGCACTTCGCAATGCTTATCAAAACCGGCAGCCATGCCCAGCGGATTTGGAAACGTAAGCCCGGTTTTAGGGTCACCGATCGTGACTGCAAGGCGTGGATCGCGTGTACCGTCAAACCGTGGGTGAATGCCCGCCTTGAGGCCTGCAATCGTAAGCCCATGGGCTTTTTCTGCGTCGAGTGAAAACAGTGCCGGTTGGGCCAGCTTGAACAGCAGGTTCATGTACCGGCCTGTGCAAATGTGAGATGGGGAACGCCTGCTCTGTCCGTCTCGATGGGCAGCGTCCAAACGACGCTTTCCATGTCAAACGCGCCGTAGAGATGGGGAAACAGCGCGCCGCCGCGAGAGACTTCCCATAGCATTGCGTTGCCATATCCCGATGTGCGGACGGCTACGAGCAAAAGATCATGCTGTCCGTGAAAGTGTTTCCTGGCTGTCTCATCAGCCTGTGCCGCTGTAGAGAAATGGATGAAACCATCGGTGAGATCGATGGGCGCTCCGGCATAGTGCCCTGCAGCCACCGCAGCCTCCCAATCGACCCTTGGCGTGATTTTGTAGACGATATCGCGCTCGTTCATGGGTGTGAACTCCGCCGGTTGCTGTGAGGGCTTTACTGTATCGGAGCGACTGGTGCCACATCGTCCTATCTGGGAGAAGGGTGTTTCGGCCACAATTCCCTATATGTTATGCGAAACCCGCTGTCAGTCTCAAAGGAAGCCATACTATGCTCGGCCTTTCCACACTCGCTCGCTGCGCTTTCATTACCGCCGCGCTTTTTTCTGCTTCACTGGCAGGCGTTTCGGCGTCTGCGGAGGATGCCGCGCAGCAAGCTAAGGCCGAACGGTTTGCGCTTGTGACCACGAAAGGCGGGGTGATCCGGGTGGACAAGCTTACGGGTACCGTCACCTTTTGCCGCCAGTCTGGCAGCAGCCTGCGCTGCGTCCTGGCTGCTGACGAGCGCCAAGCGTGGCAAGCCGAGACTGAAGCCCTGTCTCAACAGATCGCTGGCTTGAAGGAACGCATAACGGTCCTTGAAGGGGAGACAGACAGCAACGGAGGTCAGCAAGGTGCTGAGAACGGTGGTCAAAAATTGACTAAAGGCGACGAAGGGCTTTTCTCCAAAAAGACGCAAAAAGACATCGATGAAATGGTGTCGGCCTCCGAGCGGATTTTGCGCGGGCTTGTGGGCGCTATGAAAGAGTTGGGCACTGAACTGTCGGACAATATGAAGTCCAATTGATCATGCGTCCAAGCCGGATGATCGGACCTGGCGAAGGTTTGGATCTAACAGTTCCGACTTGGAAAAATGCACCGCCAAACGACCGATGATCAAACTGGCAAATCCGGTGGCCAAACCAGACAGGGCTATGGGCGCAAAGCTCAACCCTTGGAGTGTAAGCGTTAAAGCACTGGCCGGACTTCCCAAGATATGAATGCCCAAGATGCCCAATGGTACCATCGTGCCGCTGACAATGGCCAAAATCACAGACCATCCCGGTAAGCCCGACACCCAACACGCCGCCACCATTGCGGGGAAAACACCGCCTGCCAAAAGCGCAAGCGCAGCAAAGATCAGCCATTGTGCGTCTGGTAGCACGATGTCTGACGCGAACCAAAAACCGATGGCGACGCAAAAACAGGCCAAACGTGTGGTGAACATCGACCGCTCGCCCGGGTCCAGATTGCGGGTGCGCAACAGCGTGCGGGCGGTCGCGGACCCAAGCGCAAACAGGCTGACACTGAATGCACTCACTGCCGCCAGCAA
>JBCBYZ010000093.1:0-13314 GCA_039815595.1 Pseudomonadota bacterium
ATCGACGCCGAGATGTAAGGCATGATGCCGAGAGCAAAGATCGCCAGACGCTCAACCGCGCCACCGGCAAACATGTTGAGCAATCCAAGGACGCCTTGCCCCTGCTGTTCGAATGCGCGGGCCAACTGCTCCGGGTTGATCCCCGGGATCGGGATGTATGTGCCTAGCCGGTAAACGATCAACGCAAACAGCGTAAACCACAAACGCTTTTTCAGGTCGGTGGCTTTCGAAAACGTTGAGAAATTGAGATTGGCGGCAAGTTGCTCGGCTGCTGAAGCCATGGAATTCTCCGGTCCTGCCCGCGCGCTTGCAACGATCTTTCGTCACGACGCAGCATTGGAAATGAACGTCCTATATGGACCTTCGCCAAAGGCGGATTCAAGTGGGGTTTTGAGCGTAATTGGCCATCAGTCGATCACCCGCCCGCAGAAGTGCGTTCTCTTAATGCGGTTATGCGGTGGGAGCAACCTTCTTGGCGGCCAGAAGACGCACAAGAAAAGCAATTGCAACCAGTACCACAAGTGCAAACAACGGTCGCCAAATCAGCATGACAGCAAAGTCCGCCCCCATGGCCAGCATCACCACGGTGTCTTCAAAGACGGCGTGAAAAATCGATAGTCCCACCAACGGGGCAAACAGGTCTTTACGGGAAAACTTTGTGTTGCGCGTTTCGTTCAAGATCAGGCCCCCGCCATAGGTGAGCCCCAACATCATGCCAATCGTCGTCAAGTGCGCGAGTGCGGGCACAATACCAAGTGCCGTGAAGAACGGCGTCATCTTACGTGTGAGCCAATCAAACAGGCCCACGTGTTTCATCCAATCGACGAGCGCCAGCAGGGCAAACAGGATGACGAGCATCAAGATCATTGTTTTGATGGTGTTCACAATCCATCCGATCCAGCCAGGAGTTGGCTCTGAAACCGATAACAGTCCCAGCGACGCCGGTTCACTCAACCATCCGGTGGCGTTGCCGACCGCATGCATAAGCGCGGCAAATGCGAGGGCGCAAAACACCCTGGCCAGTGTTGTAAGTGTAAAACTGGCCCCTGCCCTTCGCACAATGGCCTGCTCCACCGGAATGGCGTGAGCGAACAATATCATCGACACAAGGCTGTTGAATTGCAGTGCCGTCAGCGTCACGGCTTGGCCGCCCTCACCGCCAGCTTGCACCAAAGCGATTAATGCCCCCAACCCGCCATAGATCCCAGATAGCAATGCGATGGCCCAGACAATGCCCGCCTCTCCGGGCAAGCCGATCCATTGCATCAGCGGGGCCAACCAATTGCCCAACACTCTGGCCAAGCCCAACTCCTGAGCGACATGCACAAGAGCCATGACCGGCACCATGATTTTGGCCACGTCAAAAAACGTCAACAGCGTCTTGGTGGCAAGATGGCGAAGATAGGTGATGGGGTGTGCAGTCGACGGCAAAGTGAAGTCACTCTTCTATCGATGCCTAAGTCCATGCGGCATCTGTATATGTGGGTTTTGCAAAAGTGATCAGACTGCGCGGTGTCAGAAGCGAGCGCAGGGGCCGGGCGATCTACGCCGCATCTATAAACCCGGCAAAACGTTCGATCTCGGCCTGTGTGTTGAAATAGTGCACCGATGCTCGGATCATGGCAGCCAAATTGCGGGGTTCCAAATCGAGGCGGGCCGATGTCATTTTGGAGACTGACACGTTCATTCCGGCCTCTCGCAGCTTAACTGCGAGTTCAAACAAATCGACACCGTTTTTGGTGAATGTGACGATCCCGCATTTCTTCTCGCCAAGATCATGCACTTGCACACCTCTGAGAGCCGTCAACGTATCGCGCAAGTCTTGAGCGAGAGCGTCAACCCGGCGTTCGATTTTTTTGGGGCCAACGGCATTTGCGTATTTGACCGCTTCCATCAATCCAACACGTCCGGCGACGAAGCTTTCCCAGTTTTCAAACCGCCTGGCACCCGGGGCGAATTCAAAGCTGTCAGCCTCTGTCCATGTGGCCGAGTGCAGATCCACAAATGGTGGATCGATCTTGTCGATGATCCCTTTTCTCACATACAAAAAGCCCGTACCGCGCGGGCCGCGCAAGAATTTGCGCCCGGTGCCCGAAAGCATATCGCACCCGATTTCAGACACATCCACGTCCAACTGACCAACGGATTGGCAAGCGTCCAACAGGTACACAACACCATGCTTTTTCGCGATCCGGCCGACTGCGGCGGCTGGATTAATAAGTCCTCCCTGTGTTGGAACATGGGTGATGGTGATGAGCTTGGTTTTGGGTCCAATCATCTGATCGAGCGCTTCCACGTCGATCTGACCGGAAGCGTCAGAGGGCACCAAATCGATCTCAAACCCCAGACGGTGGGACTGTTGCAGCAGTGCCAGATAGTTCGACGCGTATTCAGAACCGTGCGTGATCACCCGATCACCCGGTTCCAATCGCATGCCGTAAAATGCCATGTCCCACGCGCGGGTCGCGTTTTCCACATAAGCAATTTCGTCCGCCGCGCAGTTCAGCAGCGTGGAAAACTCGCTGTAAAACGCCGCGATATCGTCCTTCGCCCGCCGCTCCGCCTCGTAGCCCCCAACCGTATTTTCATCGTGCAACACCCGTTGCACGGCGGCAAAAACCGGCTCGGGCATCAAAGAAGAGCCAGCATTGTTGAAATGGAGGACCTTTTTACAACCGGGTGTGTCCTCACGGATTTTTTCGATATCGATCACGTCGCATCTCCTCTTGCACCGCTTGGTCACGAAGTGTGCTTGCACAATCAACCCCGTGAACACCCAAACTCACATACAAAAAAAGCCCGGATGCGATCCGGGCTTCCTTCAATCGTCAATAAAGGCGCCAATCAGGCGTCAGCAGCTTCCGCTTTTGCGGGGATCAGGACGGTAACTTTGCCACCGGCCTTTTCGATCTTCTCGATAGCGCCTTTGGTGGCACCGGCCACTTCCAACGTCATCTTGGAAGAGGCCTCGCCGTTGCCCAATACACGCACACCGTCACGGACACGGCGAATAACACCGGCGGCTTTGAGCGTTTCAGCGGTGATGGTGTCTTTAACATCAATTTTCTTGGCAGCAATCGCCTTTTCCAGACGCTCGATAGAGACTTCGTTGAAGTCGCTGGTGAACATCGCGTTGGAAAAGCCGCGCTTTGGAAGACGCCGATAGATGGGCATTTGCCCGCCTTCAAAGCCGTTGATCGATACGCCGGAACGGGACTTTTGACCCTTTACGCCGCGACCACCGGTTTTGCCGGTGCCTGAGCCGATGCCGCGTCCAACGCGCTTACGGCCTTTGGTGGCACCATTCAGATCGGAGATAGTGTTGAGTTTCATGTGTCCAACCCGCCTTATTTGGCCGCGTCGTCACCCACCACGCGAACGAGGTGCGAGACTTTGCGGATCATGCCACGCACGGAAGGAGTGTCTTCCAAAGTGCGTGTGCGGTTCATTTTATTGAGGCCCAGACCAATCAGCGTCTGACGCTGGTCTTTTGGACGGCGCAAAGGGCTACCGACCTGCTGGACCGTTACAGTTTTCTTGTCAGCCATGTCTGCAATCTCACTCTTCTGCGCCGATCAGGTCGCGGCGACGCGCCTGAAGCGTGGAAAACTTGAGGCCGCGCTGAGCAGCGATGTCTTTGGGATGCATCTGACGTTTCAAAGCATCAAATGTGGCGCGAACCATGTTGTACGGATTGGAAGAACCAAGCGACTTCGCAACGACGTCCGACATTCCAACGGTTTCGAAAACCGCACGCATTGGACCACCGGCAATGATGCCCGTTCCTGGAGGCGCTGCGCGCAGCACAACTTTACCGGCGCCGTGGCGACCGTTAACGTCATGGTGCAGTGTACGACCGTCGCGCAATGGCACAAAGATCATGTCGCGCTTGGCGGCTTCCGATGCCTTGCGGATCGCTTCCGGCACTTCGCGTGCCTTGCCGTGACCGAAGCCAACACGGCCCTTTTGGTCGCCAACGACGACAAGTGCGGCGAAGCCGAAGCGACGACCACCCTTGACCACTTTGGCCACGCGGTTGATGTGAACGAGCTTGTCGGTAAAACCGTCGTCTTGCTCTTCCTCGCGGCGGTTGTTGCGTCCGCCCTGCTGAGGTCTTTGTGCCATATCCTGTTCCTTATTCTTTTCCGGGTGCACAAGGTTTTAGCCGCTCGTCTTTTCCCCACATTGGAAGAAGTGCGAACGGCGGCGAAAGTTTTCGATGCTCACGCTATCGGCCCGAAGTGCCTTCGCTGCGCAGGCGCGGCGCACAGGCGCCGGGCGGCTCTTCGCCGCCTGAGCGTTCGCCACCGAGGCGGCACACGCTCGACTTAGAACTTCAGACCGCCTTCGCGGGCCGCTTCTGCGAGCGCTTTAACACGACCGTGGTACAAAAAGGAACCGCGATCGAACACGACTTCTGCAACCCCGGCCTTTGTGGCGCGCTCCGCGATCAACTTGCCTACAGCTTCCGCTGCAGCGACGTTGCCGCCCTTGTCCGCCACGCCTTTTTCCAAAGTGGAAGCAGAAGCCAGTGTGGTACCGGCAACATCGTCGATCACCTGGACATAGATGTTGGCGTTGGAACGGTGAACGCTCAGGCGCGGACGGCCGTTAGCGACCTTTTTAAGCTGGCGACGAACGCGAAACGCGCGGCGCTGCTTTGTGTTTTTCTCATTAGCCATGACGGATTACTTCTTCTTGCCTTCTTTGCGGAAGATCGTCTCGTCCGCATATTTGACGCCCTTGCCCTTGTAAGGCTCCGGCGGACGGTAAGCGCGAATTTCGGCAGCAGCCTGACCGACGACCTGTTTGTCGTGGCCGGTGATGACGATTTCCGTTGGCTTGGTGCACTGGATCGTCACACCTTCAGGCGGTGTGTAGATCACCTCGTGGCTGAAACCGAGAGACAAAGACAGGTTGGACCCCTGCATGGCTGCACGATAACCAACGCCGTTGATTTCCAACGTTTTGCTGAACCCGTCTTTGACACCCAAAAAGATGTTTTCGATCATTGTGCGGGACATTCCCCAGAACGAACGAGCGGTCTTTGTGTTGTTGGCCGGATTAACCGTGACAGCACCGTCTTCCATCTTCACGAGCACCTGCTCGTTGACAACGAAGGACAATTCACCCTTTGGGCCTTTGGCTGTGACCGTTTGTCCGTCCAGCGACGCGGTTACACCATCGGGTATGGTGACCGGCTTTTTGCCAATACGTGACATTGTTTTTACGCCTTTTCTTGAAGCAGCATTCTTGCAAACGCTGCCAGATCTGAAATCTGCTTGCCGATCAGAAGATCCGGCAAAGCACCTCGCCGCCGACATTATTCTCACGCGCATCGTGGTCCGCCATCACGCCTTTTGGCGTGGACAGAATGGAGATGCCGAGGCCGTTGGCCACGCGGGGTAGGCTCTTTACCGAGGAATACACACGACGGCCTGGCTTCGAAATACGGGTGATCTCGCGTATAACCGGAGCGCCCTCGTAGTATTTCAACTCGATGTCGATATCGGCCTTGCCGTTTTCGTGGTCGGTGCGCGTGTAGCCGCGAATATAGCCTTCGGACTCCAGCACATCCAAGACGCTGGCGCGCAAGGAAGAGGCTGGTGTCGACACGGAGGACTTGCCGCGCATCAGGCCGTTACGGATACGGGTGAGCATATCACCGATTGGATCATTCATTGACATGGAACCGCTCCCTTACCAGCTGGACTTGACGAGGCCAGGGATCAAACCCTGAGACCCAAGCTCACGCAATGCGATACGGGAAACGCCCAATTTGCGGTAATTACCGCGCGGACGACCGGAGACACCACAGCGGTTGCGAACGCGAATTTTTGCGCCGTTGCGTGGCAGTTCAGACAGTTGAAGCTGCGCCTTAAAACGCTCCTCAATCGGCAAGGAACGGTTGGAGACGATTGCTTTCAACTCCGCACGCTTCTTGGCGTATTTTTTTACAAGCTTGGCCCGCTTGTTGTTGTTTTCGATGGCAGACACTTTCGCCATATCTTTGGTCCTTCAATTCGTTTGCCGTTACGACCGGGCACCATTGCCCCGGTGGAGAATTGGGAGAGTTGAGATGCCTTAAGCGGCTTTCTCTTTCTCCTTTTCCTCCGGGAACGGGAAGTTGAAGGCACGCAAAAGTTCGCGTGCTTCATCATCCGATTCAGCCGTCGTACACACGATGATGTCCATGCCCCAGATCTGGTCTACTTTGTCGTAGTTGATCTCTGGAAACACGATGTGTTCCTTCACGCCCATGGCAAAGTTGCCGCGACCGTCAAAGCTCTTTGGGTTGAGACCGCGGAAGTCACGCACACGCGGCAGCGCGATGGTGATCAGACGATCCAAAAACTCATACATCTGCGCGCCGCGCAGGGTAACTTTCGCACCCAATGGCATCTGCTCACGCACCTTAAAGCCAGCAATGGACTTCTTGGCACGGGTCACAACAGCCTTCTGGCCCGCGATCAATGTAAGATCATCAGCGGCCACCTGGGCCTTCTTGGAATCCGCAGTGGATTCACCAACACCCATATTGATGACGATTTTGTCGAGCCGAGGCATCTGCATAACGTTCTGATATTCAAAACGCTCCTGCATGGCCTTGCGGACATCTGTCTCATAAAATGTTTTGAGCCGTGGCTCTTTTGCTGCGTCAGCCATCGATGGTCTCTCCGGAGCGCTTAGCGACGCGCACTTTTTTGCCGTCGTCGTTGGTCTTAATGCCCACACGTGTTGGCTTGCCGTCTTTAGGATCGGTCAGCGCGACGTTTGAGATGTGAATAGGCGCTTCCTTGGCGATGATGCCGCCCTCTGAAGTCTGCGACTGTTTGGTGTGGCGTTTCACAAGGTTCACACCTTGCACCAGCACGCGATCAGTCTTCGTGACCATCTGAAGCACAGTGCCGCTGCGGCCCTTGTCCTTCCCGGTCAAAACGACGACCGTGTCGCCTTTTTTGATCTTATTCATAACTAAGTTCCTTGAAAGTGCGTGCGGGCCCGGGAGGGCCGCTTAGAGCACTTCGGGTGCGAGCGAGATGATTTTCATGTGACGCTTGGCGCGCAGTTCACGGGGAACCGGGCCAAAAATACGCGTACCGAGCGGCTCCGACTTGTTGTCGATGAGCACGGCTGCATTTGTATCAAAGCGGATCACGCTGCCATCGGCACGCTGAATGTCTTTGGCGGTGCGGACAACCACAGCCTTGGCGACATCGCCCTTCTTGACGCGACCGCGCGGGATAGCTTCCTTCACCGACACCACAATGATGTCGCCGACACCGGCATATTTCCGCTTAGAGCCGCCAAGCACTTTGATGCACATGACGCGGCGCGCGCCGGAATTATCGGCAACGTCCAGGTTAGTTTGCATCTGAATCATGGCTATTCTTCTCTTGTTTGTGTGAGGCCGTTACCGGCTCACAATTCTTATCGGCAGACCTGATTATCGCTCTGCTTTTGCCATTGTGGGCGAAGGCCCGCGAAGACCTCCACCCCTTAGTTTCGGTCGCCAATCAGCTCTCGACGACGATCCAAGATTTATCCTTGGAGATGGGACGGCTTTCCTCAATGGACACCATATCCCCCACCTTCTTGGCGTTGGTTTCGTCGTGCGCCTTGTAGTTTTTGGAGCGACGGACTGTCTTTTTAAACAGTGGGTGTGTGAAACGGCGTTCCACCTTCACCACCACTGTTTTGTCGTTCTTATCGGACACCACGGTGCCCTGGAGAATACGCTTCGGCATTGTTTTTTCCTTCAGTGAGGCCGTTGGTGGGCTGTTAAGCGGTGACCTCTGCCTGCTTCACGCGGGCGATGGTTTGAATGCGGGCGATGTCGCGACGCACCTGGCGCATACGCGCCGTGTTTTCCAGCTGACCCGTGGCACGCTGGAACCGCAGGTTGAACTGCTCTTTTTTCAGGCTGACCAGTTCGTCTTTCATCTGGTCTTCTGTCATCGCACGGATGTCGCTGGGCTTCATCGCCTCAACCTTTCTGTTGTGTACCGCCGCATCCCGTTGGACATAAGCGGATGACCCAATATGGCCTTAGTCTTGAATGCGCTGAATGAACTTGGACCGGACCGAAAGCTTCATCGCGCCAAGACGCAAGGCTTCACGGGCGATGGTTTCATTCACGCCGTCGATTTCAAACATCACGCGGCCAGGAGCCACGCGCGCGGCCCAGTATTCCGGCGCGCCTTTACCTTTACCCATGCGCACCTCAGTCGGCTTTGACGAGATCGGCAGGTCTGGGAAAATACGGATCCACACACGGCCGGCACGCTTCATGTGACGGGTGATGGCACGACGGGCCGCTTCGATCTGGCGAGCGTTGACCCGGTCGGGTTCCAAGGCCTTAAGGCCATACGAACCGAAGTTCAACTGCGTTCCACCCTTTGAGTTGCCGCGAATACGGCCTTTATGGGCTTTGCGGAATTTTGTGCGTTTTGGTTGCAACATTGTCTTTTACCTTCGTGATCCCATCCCCGCCGTCTCGTGCGGGGTTTGGCTAGAGCGTTTTCAAGCGACGCGGCTTTGGCAATGCCTTAGCCGCGCGCTGTATGCGCCTTAGCCGTTGCGCGGGGGACGACGTCCGCCGCCGCCACCGGATTCCTGCGCCTCAACAGAACGGCGCTCAGATGCCATGGGGTCGTGTTCCAGAATTTCGCCTTTGAAGATCCACACTTTCACACCGCAGATGCCATATGCGGTTTCAGCTTCGGCTGTCCCGTAGTCGATATCGGCGCGCAGAGTGTGCAACGGCACACGCCCTTCGCGGTACCATTCGGTCCGCGCGATCTCAGCACCGCCCAAGCGACCGCCACAATTGATGCGGATACCACCGGCACCCAAACGGATGGCCGACTGCACCGAACGCTTCATGGCGCGACGGAATGCAATCCGGCGTTCCAACTGCTGGGCAATCGATTGTGCCACGATGGTGGCGTCAAGTTCCGGCTTGCGGATTTCAACGATGTTCAAAGACACCTCGGAACCCGTCATGGTCTGGATCTTGCGCTTCAACTTCTCGATGTCCGCGCCTTTTTTACCGATGATCAAACCGGGGCGACCGGAGTGAATCGTGATGCGGCACTTCTTGTGCGGGCGCTCGATGACCACTTTCGCAATCGACGCGGCCTTCAATTCTTTTTCGATATAATTGCGGATCGCAAAATCATCACGCAACAGGCCTGCATAATCGCCCTTTGTGGCAAACCAGCGGGAATCCCAAGTGCGGTTGATACCGAGACGGAAACCAATGGGGTTAATCTTCTGACCCATTACGCGGCCTCCTGCTCTTCAGCTTCGCGAACGATGATCGTCAGATGCGAAAATGGTTTTTGAATGCGGCTGGACTTGCCGCGACCGCGGGCCATGAACCGTTTCATCACGATGGACTGACCGACAAACGCCTCTTTGACGACCAGGCTGTCGACGTCGAGATCGTGATTGTTTTCAGCGTTGGCGATGGCCGATTGCAGGCACTTGCGGACGGTGCCGGCGATGCGCTTGGAGGAGAACTCCAGATCGGACAATGCACGCGAGGCTGACTTGCCGCGGATCAACTGTGCCACGAGATTCAGCTTTTGAGGGCTGACCCGGATCATACGGTGGACCGCTTTGGCTTCGTTGTCGGCAAGCTGCCGCTCAAGCTTGGGCTTACCCATGACTTACTTCCTCTTTGCCTTCTTGTCGGCACCGTGGCCGTAATAGGTCCTAGACGGGGAATACTCGCCCAGTTTCTGACCCACCATTTCTTCCGAAATGTTGACGGGGATGTGCTTTTGACCGTTGTAGACGCCGAATGTCAGGCCAACAAACTGCGGCATGATGGTGGAGCGGCGGCTCCAGGTCTTGATGACTTCGTTGCGGCCGCCTTCGCGTACCTTCTCTGCTTTTTTGAGAAGGTAACCATCGACAAACGGGCCTTTCCAGACTGAACGTGACACGTGTGTTATCCTTACTTCTTGCGCTGGTGGCGGGAGCGCATGATGAACTTATCAGTGGTCTTGTTGGACCGCGTGCGCTTGCCTTTTGTAGGCTTGCCCCATGGCGTCACAGGGTGACGGCCACCGGATGTACGACCTTCACCACCACCGTGGGGGTGATCGATCGGGTTCATGGCAACACCACGAACCTTCGGGCGGTTGCCATACCAGCGGTTGCGGCCAGCTTTACCCATGTTGGTGTTGGAATTGTCGGGGTTGGACACAGCACCGATGGTGGCAAGGCATGAGCCGTGTACCAAACGCTGTTCACCGGAGTTCAAACGCAAGATCGCGTAAACACCGTCGCGGCCAACCAGTTGAACGTAAGTCCCGGCGGAGCGTGCAATCTGACCGCCCTTGCCCGGCTTCATTTCCACATTGTGGATGATGGAACCGACCGGAATGGCACTCATAGGCATGCAGTTGCCGGGCTTCACGTCTGCAGATGCAGCACTGATAACCTTGTCGCCAACAGCGAGGCGCTGTGGGGCCAAGATGTAGGACAACTCACCATCATCATATTTGATGAGCGCGATGAATGCCGTGCGGTTTGGATCGTACTCCAAACGCTCAACGGTTGCTTCAACGTCCGTCTTGCGCCGCTTGAAATCGATCTTGCGGTAAGACCGCTTGTGACCACCGCCGATACCGCGAGACGTCAAACGACCCACATTGTTGCGGCCGCCGGACTTGGTCAGGCCTTCGGTCAAAGTCTTGACCGGCTTGCCCTTCCACAGACCTTCGCGCGACACGATGACCAACTGGCGTGTGCCTGGTGTGATCGGATTGAACTTCTTCAGAGCCATTGTTTTGTTCCCGCCGGTGTCGTTCCCGGCACGCCTCTTTTAACTTTTGTGACCCGCCCAAGTTAACACCAAGGGCGAACCGATATTCTTGTTGCGGCCTTACAAACCTGTCGTCACGTCGATGGACTGGCCTTCTGCCAACGTCACAAATGCTTTTTTGACGTCGGACTGCTTGCCCAGGTGACCACGGAACCGTTTCACTTTGCCTTTGCGCAGCTGGGTGTTCACGGCTGTGACCTTCACACCAAAAAGGGCTTCAACGGCCTTTTTGATTTCAGGCTTGGACGCATCGCGCGCAACGTTAAACACCACTTGGTTGTCTTCAGCCGCCAGCGTTGATTTTTCCGTAACAACGGGTTCGACGATCACGTCGTAGTTGCGAATGTCGCTCATTTGGAGGTCTCCCCTTCAAAGCGGGCCTGCAAAGCGTCTACAGCGGCTTTTGACAGCACCAATGTGTTGCGGCGCAGGATGTCATAGACGTTGATGCCTTGGACCGGCAGCACATCGATATGCGGAATGTTGCTGGCAGCGAGTTTGAAGTTGTTGTCCAACTCCGCTCCACCAATCATCAAAGCATTTTCCAGGCCAAGCTTGGCGAACTGCCCACGCAGAGCAGCCGTTTTGGGCTCAGTCGCTGCAAGATCATCCATCACGACCAGTGTGCCGTCTTTTGCCTTGGCGGACAGCGCATGACGCAGGGCCAAAGCGCGGAACTTCTTGGGCAGATCGTGGCTGTGATCGCGGGACTGTGGGCCATGCGCCTTACCACCGCCACGGAACTGCGGAGCAGCCTGCGAGTGGTGACGTGCGCCGCCAGTACCTTTTTGGCGGTACATGCGAGCACCCGTACGGTCTACATCGGACCGACCTTTGGTCTGATGCGTGCCCTGACGGGCCTTGGCACGCTGATAGCGCACCATGCGGGCCAGAATGTCTTCACGTGGCTCAAGACCGAAGATCGCATCGGAGACGGACACTTTGCCGCCCTTAGAGCCATCCAATTTGGTGACTTGGATATCCATTATTCTGCGCCTCCGTCTTTGGCTTCTTCAGCCGCAGCAGCGGATTGTTCAGCAGCCTGTTGCGCTTCCAAATCAGCAGCCGCCTCGGCTGCCAGGTTGGCTTCGGCCTGATCGGCAGCTTCCGCAGCCGCTTCCGCGTCACGACGACGGGCAGCAGGGAAAATTGCGTCAGGGTGCACGGGCTTTTTAACGGCGTCCTTGAGCGTAACCCAGCTGCCTTTGGAACCGGGCACTGCGCCCTTCACCAAAATCAAACCACGATCCACATCCACCTGCACTACCTGCAGATTTTGTGTCGTCACGCGGGTGGACCCCATGTGACCGGCCATCTTTTTGCCCTTGAACACCTTACCGGGGTCCTGACATTGACCGGTGGAGCCGTGCGAACGGTGCGACACGGATACACCGTGTGACGCGCGCAGGCCGCCAAAATTGTGCCGTTTCATGGCACCGGCAAAACCTTTACCGATGGACGTACCCGTCACATCAACAAACTGGCCGGGCATGTAGTGAGCCGCAATAATCTCGGCGCCCACTGGCAGCATGTTTTCTTCCGTAACCCGGAATTCAGCCAACTTGCGTTTGGGCTCGACTTTGGCAACGGCGAAGTGGCCGCGCATAGGCTGCGAGACATTCTTCACTTTCGCTTTGCCGGCACCGAGCTGAACAGCTGTATAGCCATTTTTCTCTTCGGTACGCTGGGCCACAACCTGCACTTTTTCCATGCGCAGCACGGTCACGGGGACGTTGACGCCCTCGTCCGTATAAATGCGGGTCATCCCGACTTTCTGTGCAATCACGCCTGAGCGCATTGTCTTCATCCTTTAGCGTTGATGAACCGGCATCTAGGTCACCGGTTCCGCCTGTCTTGATGCCTTAAGGTTACCCTTAGAGCTTGATTTCCACGTCCACACCGGCGGCAAGGTCGAGCTTCATCAGCGCGTCCACGGTTTGCGGTGTTGGGTCCACGATATCGAGCAGGCGCTTGTGTGTGCGCATTTCGAACTGTTCGCGGCTCTTCTTATCGATGTGCGGCGAACGGTTGACCGTGTAGCGCTCAATCCGCGTTGGAAGCGGAACGGGTCCGCGAACCTGCGCGCCCGTCCGCTTGGCAGTCGATACGATCTCGCGAGCGGATGTATCGAGAATGCGGTGATCGAACGCTTTCAGGCGAATACGGATATTCTGACCGTTCATGTCGTCGTTTCCTTTGGCGTTAACGCCGTTTGTTGTGCGAACCGGTTGCGGCTCGGGCGGGCGTCAAACTGTCATAAAAAGGGCGCGGAAGGCGTATCCACCCGCGCCCGTGTTTGTTTTGCTTACTCGATGATCTCAGCGACGATGCCTGCACCGACGGTGCGGCCGCCTTCGCGGATGGCGAAGCGCAGACGATCTTCCATCGCGATGGGCACAATCAGCTCCACCGTCATCTCAACGTTGTCGCCCGGCATCACCATTTCCGTACCTTCGGGAAGGGCGCAAATGCCCGTC
>JBCBYZ010000096.1:0-13025 GCA_039815595.1 Pseudomonadota bacterium
GTGAACTCGGAAAATGTGCGGCATCTGCCCACACCCTTTGGGGGCATGAAAAACTCCGGCATAGGCCGGGACGGGGCGCAGTGGTCATTTGATTTTTATATGGAACAGAAGAACGTCGCATTCGCTTTGGGCGGTCATAAAATCACGCGTCTGGGCGCTTAGACGCACTGCCGTCATCAGGGAGGAAAACTGATGCCCCTACCGGCCCCCAATCTTTATCCGGATTTCAACATAGTCCGGTTGAGCCATGTGGAATTGTTCGTCACCGATTTGGCGAAGAGCCGTGCGTTTTACGTCGATACGCTTGGGCTTCAAATCACTGATGAGACTGCGGATACGCTCTATCTGCGCGCCATGGAAGAGCGGGGGCACCACTGCTTGATTCTGCATCAATCGGACAGGGCATCGTCCGGGGCGTTGGGGTTTAAAGTGTTTGACGAAGTCAGTTTGGACCGTCTGGCCGCACACTTCGATCAGAAAGACCAGCCCGTGGATTGGGTGGAACGACCTTACCAGCAACGCACGTTTCGCACCCGCGACCCGCAGGGCATCCCGTTGGAATTTTACGCCCGCATGGAGACAATGCCGCCGATTCACCAGCATTATGCGCTCTACAAGGGGGTGAAGCCTTTGCGCATCGATCACTTCAACTGCTTTTCGCCGGATGTGGATGAGGCGGTCGCGTTTTACAGCGATCTTGGTTTCCGGGTGACGGAATATACCGAGGATGAGAAGAGCGGACGTTTATGGGCGGCGTGGGCGCATCGCAAAGGTGGTGTCCACGATATTGCTTTCACCAATGGTACGGGGCCGCGGCTGCACCATATTGCCTTTTGGGTGCCGACACCGCTCAACATTATCGATCTTCTCGACTTGATGGCCACCACCGGATGGGTGGGCCATATTGAGCGGGGGCCGGGCCGACACGGCATCTCAAACGCTTTCTTTTTGTACATCGTGGACCCGGATGGCCACCGGATTGAGATCTACTGTTCCGATTATCAGACCGTTGACCCCGACCTTGAGCCTATCAAGTGGGACCTAAAAGACCCGCAGCGCCAGACTTTGTGGGGCGCACCGGCCCCCCGCTCCTGGTTCGAAAACGGCACTGTGTTTGATGGTATCGAACCGCGTGAGAGCAGCTTGGGTGCGTCCCCGATTATTGCGCCGTGAGGAAAGATTTGATGCGTTTTGCAACTTTTACCGCTGATGGCGTTCAGCATTACGGCGTAGTGGGCGAGGGTGGCATGATCGCCTTGTCGATGGATTTTCCGCAATGGCCGAACCTGCGCGCTGTGATTGCCTCGAATGGTTTCGAAATGTTGGAAACCGCCGCGCAAAACCGTGCCATCAGCCACGTGGATGGTAGCTTTACATTCGATATTCCCGTGCCTGATCCGGGCAAAATCATTTGCGTTGGAGTCAATTTTCCAGATCGCAATGCGGAATATAAGGACGGTCAGGACGCCCCGCCCAACATGTCTCTGTTTCCGCGTTTTGCCCGTTCTTTTGTGGGCCACGGGCAAGCGGTTATCCGTCCGCCGGAAAGCGAACAACTGGACTATGAAGGAGAGATCGCCGTCGTGATCGGCAAGGGCGGGCGACGGATCGCCCGGGCCGATGCGTACGATCACATCGCAGCGCTGACCCTGTGTAATGAGGGGACGATCCGCGATTGGGTGCGGCACGCGAAGTTCAACGTTACACAGGGGAAGAACTGGGACCGGTCCGGAGCCATGGGGCCGTGGCTCGTGCCGTTTACTGATCGAAGCCAGATCGAAGATGTTGCATTGGAATGTAGGGTGAATGGGGAGGTTCGCCAATCCGACCGGACAGGGCAGATGCTTTTTCCTGTCGCCCGCCAGATCGAATACATCTCCACTTTCACAACGCTGGAGCCGGGAGACATCATCGTGAGCGGCACACCAACGGGAGCCGGAGCGCGGTTTGATCCGCCGATCTGGCTCAAGCCTGGAGATGTGGTTGAGGTGGAAGCCGAAGGCATTGGCGTGTTGCGCAGTGTGGTTGAAGACGAACGAGTGTGACGCTCACCGAAGATCAAATTGCCGACGCGGCCCGGATGCTCAAAGAAGCTGAGACGAGCGGACAACAGTGTGCGCTGGTGAGCCTGCTTTATCCCAACATGACCTTGGACGATGCCTATGCGGTACAGGCGGCGTTTGTTGATTTGAAGCGTTTAGATGGTGCGGACCAGATTGGCTGGAAAATCGGGCTCACCAGCCGCGCCATGCAAATGGCCCTGAACATCACCATGCCGGACAGCGGTGTTTTGCTGTCCGACATGCTGTTTCAAACCGGTGACACGGTTCCTGCGGGACGGTTTATTGAACCGCGCATTGAGGCGGAAATCGCATTCATTATGGGTTCTGATCTTTTCGGTGCGGGCGTGACCCGCAGCGATGTCATTACCGCGACGGAGATGGTTGCCCCGTCTTTAGAGATCCTGGATACACGAATTTTGCGCAAAGACCCTGCAACTGGCACGTCGCGCATCATCTTCGATACGGTGAGCGATAACGCGGCCAATGCCGGTTTGGTCTTGGGTACGGAACGTCACGCGTTGGATACAGAAAGCGCTGCCGCCTTGCGCACCGTGGGTGCCATCGTGAAGCGGGATGGCGTGGTGGAAGAGACGGGTCTTGGTGCCGGTGTTCTTGATGACCCGGTGAGCGGTATTGTTTGGCTTGTGCGACGGCTCGCCCAATATGATCATGGCTTGAAGGCGGGAGACATCGTGCTCTCCGGCTCTTTCATTCGCCCCATCGAAGCGCCCTCTGGCAGTGGTTTTGACGCGGATTTTGGCGATTTCGGACGGGTTGATCTCGACTTCGCTTAATCGATTTTCGCAGCCATCGCATCGACCTCCACGAGGAACTTGTCAGCCGCCAGACTGGTGACCCCGATATAAGTGGCGGTGGGGGCGTGGCCTTCAAACTTCGCGTCGCGAATATCACGATAAGCCGCGATCACGTCCGGTCCATGGGGTGTGACGTAGATCATGATCTTGACCAGATCAGTTATGTCCATCCCGTCTGCCCGCAAGACGACCAGCATATTGTCGAGGCACAATTCAAACTGCTCTTCGAAACTTTCCGGCACCGTACCATCCGGCGCGACGCCCAACTGACCTGAAATGCTCAACCACCGCGCTCCCGCAGGGACAGACGCGCCATGACTGTAATTGGAAGCGGGGGGTGTAATGCCGTCGGGATTGAACGTTTTCATGATGTTTGGAAGCTCTGGTCTTGGGTGATTCAAATGATGGCGTTTTCGGTCAGCGGGACGCCGTTAAAGATTCGCTCAATGTGGAAAGGCCTTAGGTCGAGGCTGCGATACTCGCCATGCGTAATCCACTCGGCTGTGCCCCGTCCCATGGCCGGAGACTGCTGCAGGCCGTGGCCTGAAAATCCGTTCAAATAGATGAAGTTCTCAACTTCAGTGTCCGGACCCATGATGGCGTTTTGGTCAAACGTGTTCATTGCATAATGGCCAGTCCATTGGTTGGTGACCTTGATGGCTTCGAACTGCGGAATGCGGTTCGCTAGAATGGGCCAAACATGGTTTTCCCAAAGGCTGTGATCCATGTCGAAGTCATCATAGGGCACCGCCGGATCGATGTCCGTATGTGCGCCGCATTGATAAGTGCCGCCTCCATTTTCGCGCACATGGACGCCAGACGGGTCAATGGTAAGCGGTAAGTCCCGGTCCAGTGGTGTCTGGGCTGAGAATACCCACGAATAACGCTTGCGCGGTTCGACCGGGATTTCGATCCCAGCCATGGATGCCGTGCGCGCTGCGCGCGGGCCGGATGCGTTGATCACGTGGCCGCAGGCGATGGTTTCTCCCGACGCAAGAGTTACGGACTCAATATTTGTGCCGCTTGCGTTCTTGGTCATCGCCACCACTTCATTGGCGATGTATTCAGCACCCCTTTCCCGAGCCTGACGTCTCCACCAGTCGAACACTGCATTGCCGTCCCAATAGCCTTCGTCGACCAAATTGATGGAGCCCAGAACGATGTCGTCCACGGTGTAAAATGGGTAATCGGATTTGATCTCTTCAGCGTTCAACAAACGGGTGGCTGCGCCGGTTGCGGTTTGCACTTTTTGGTTGGCTCGCAGCACGTTTGCAAAATCGTCGGTGTCGGCCAGATACATGTAGCCAAAGGACTGGATGGTAAGGTCCGGAATGCGGGTGTCGCCACCCATATAGTCGCGCATGTTTTTTACAAAGTCTGCCGCGAATTGTGAAATTTGGACGTTGAGGGAAATCGAAAATTGCTGACGCATACAGGAATTGGTGTGGGAGGTGGAGCACCATTGGTAAGTGGGATCACGTTCCACCACCAAAATGCTGCCATCAAACTCCGGGTTGTTCGTTAAAAACCAGGCTGCGGAAGAGCCCATGATTGCCCCACCAACAATGACGACATCGTAGGTTCTGTGCTTTGGGGCCTGGAGCTTTGGTGTTTCTGACATGTGCGAGCGGCCCCGGATGACGTGCAACGGTTTACGTCTGGCAAGCAGAAGATACGCACAAAAGAACGGTGTGCCGCAAGTGCGACTTATAGGAGTTCTGAACGTGCCGTCACGGTGGCGACAATGGACTCTGCCTTTGTCAGAGCTGCGAGGTCGACGCCAGTCTCGTATCCCAAAGCGTGCAACAGTGTGACTGCGGCGCGCGTGTCCACATTGCCGGAAGCGCCGGGGGCGTAGGGGCAGCCACCGATGCCTGACACCGAACTGTCAAATGTGCGGACCCCGAACTCCAAACAGGCTTCGATGTTGGAAAGGGCATGACCATAGGTGTCATGGAAATGCCCAGCGATTAGCGACGGATCAGCGCTTGCAATCACCGCGCCCAATAGGGACTTGGTGCTGGCTGCCGTGGCTGTGCCCAAAGTGTCTCCCAGCGAAACCTCATAACACCCAAGGTCGAGTAAGCGCCGGGATAATGTGGTGGCCACTGCCGGATCGGTTGGGCCATCAAACGGGCATTCCACCACGCAGGAGAGATATCCCCGGACAGGTACGCCTGCGGCGAGGACATGCTCTATGGCTGGAGTGAGGCGGGTGAAACTCTCATCAATCGAGCAATTGATATTGGCTCGGCTGAACCCTTCGGAGGCGGAGACGAAGATTGCAACTTCATCGCATTGTGCTGCTAGGGCTGATTTTGCACCACGCAGGTTGGGCGCGAGAGCGGCATATTTGACGCCCGGCTGACGGGTGATGGTGGCCATCACGTCCGCCGCATCCGCCAACTGGGGAACCCACTTCGCGTTGACGAAACTTGTCGCCTCGATTTTGGAAAGGCCCGCCTCGGACAGGGCGTTGATCAGGGCAATCTTTGTCGCTGTTGGCACGAGTTGGCCCAGGCTTTGCAACCCATCGCGGGGACCGACCTCGTAGATCGTGACAGTGTTGACGCTCTTCCTGTCTTCGCTGGTTGGGATGTTGTTTGAACTCATGTCGGGCTTTTGAGCATGGTCAAAACATCCTTGGCATGATCCACACTGACGTCGCCATCGGCAGCGATGGACCTTGCCACTGTATCCACCTCCTCGCCTTTCGCTCCTGCCAGAATCGCGATGTTGCGGGCGTGAAGCGCCATGTGGCCCTTTTGAATGCCCTCGGTCGAAAGCGCTCGTAGGGCCGCGAGGTTTTGCGCCAGACCTACGGCCAGTGTCACTTCGGCCAGTTCGGTTGCGGATCGGATATTCATCAGTCGCAAAGCTGCTTGCGCTGCCGGATGGGTTTTTGTTGCACCGCCCACGATGCCCAAAGCCATCGGCATTTCTATCGTGCCGGTCAGGGTGTTGTCCTCATCAACTTCCCAGCGCGAGAGAGACGTGTAGCGCCCGGATCGAGCCGCATAGGTGTGGGCACCAGCCTCCACGGCGCGCCAGTCGTTTCCTGTGGCGATGACCACCGGGTCAATGCCGTTCATGATGCCCTTGTTGTGGGTGGCCGCGCGGTAGGGGTCCACAATTGCAAGCGCGCACGCATCGACGATCCCTCGTGCAACGTCGGCGCCGTCCAAGGCGTCGGTCGTCAGCATATCCGGTGTCAGGGACACGCGGGCACGGACCAACCGTTTGTCTGCCAGATTTGACAGGATGCGCAGGCGGACAGTTCCGCCCGTGATGTCTTCAACCTTGGGCGCGATCATCTCAGCCATCGTGTTGACGGTGTTGGCGCCCATCGCATCGCGCACGTCCACCAACAGATGGAGCACTGCCATGGAACCGATGGGTGTATCGTCAAACACATGGACTTCGATGTCTTTGCAGCCACCGCCAAGATCCATCAGCACTTTGTCCTTTGAGTTGGCCAAGGCGATCAGTGCCGGGGCTTCTTCAAGGAGTTTGAGACGGGCTCCGTGCGGGTCTTTGAGGTCCAAGATTTGCACCTGTGCCCGCATGATCGGTGCGGAGGAGGATGTGTGAAACCCGCCGCAGGACCGTGCGATCTTGGCCATGTAAGAAGCAGCCGCTACAACGGAGGGCTCTTCCACGGCCATGGGGATGAGATAATCCTTGTCGTTGACCGTGAAGTTCGACGCGACGCCGAGGGGCAGTTCGAATTTGCCGACAACGTTTTCAATCATCCCATTGGCCAGTTCCATGGGCAGCACGTCCTGCCCGCCCAACGCCCTACTGTCTTGCTCATTCAAATCGGCTGCTGCTGCGATCTGCGCGAGACGTTCAGACGGCTCCAAACTCCGAAAGCCCGTAAGGCGCGATGAGAAACTGTTCGACGGATAGGGTGTGTTTTGGGACACGCAGGGTTCCTCACTTTAGGCCAAGACGTGTTCTTTGAACGTCGTGGGAGCGTCTCGGAAGCGACTTGGGAGTATCTTGGGAATGGCTTTCCACGACCCTAAACCACCGACCTATGGTGTTGGAACCGGCAAGTTGCCGTGTTCGCATCTGCATGGTCCTAAGAGGCGAAGGTTGCATCTTATGGAAGCTGAAAAAGCTTACGTGCGCAAATACAAATGTTCTTATAATTAGAACGATATGATGTAAATTTTGAATTTTATTATCTAATATCAGTGCGTGTATGAAGCCGCGCAGCACAGTCTGCTGTTCGAGGTTTTCCGCATGTTTGTCCATTTGTTGCCGTTGTTGGCACCGTTGCTCCTTTTGGGCACCGCTCTTTTGTTACAGTTTAACCCTGGCGTTTCGGCGCAAACCGGCGCGCGCATTGGTGAAGGCGTTGCGCTTGCCGGATTGGTCATCTCGGCGCTCACGTTGGTTTCCATCCTTGCATTTGGTGCTGGCAACAGTCTGTTGCTTGGTTTCGCAGGTGTGGGTGTATCGGCCCGTGTGGACGTCATTAGTGTGATAATGCTTCTTCTGGTGGGGTTCATCGGTTGGGTGGTGGTGCGGTTTTCGCGCACATATTTGGACGGCGAAGAGCGGCAAAGTGCCTTTACGGTGTGGTTGTTGGGCACGCTCGCTGCTGTCTATCTGCTCGTGCAGTCCGGCAATTTGGTACAGTTGATCGCGGCATGGGTGGCCACCAGCTTGTGCCTCCATCAGCTGCTCTTGTTTTACCCGGGCCGGATCGCGGCCCAACGCGCGGCGCACAAAAAATACGTCACAGCAAGGGTCAGCGATGCGGCTCTGGTTTTGGCTGCAGGTCTTTTGATCGCTGCCTATGGCACGACGGACATTTCAGACATTCTGGTGATGGCGCGCGCGGGTGAGGGCGGTGGCATGGCCGCTGGCGCCGCAGCGTTGTTAGCGCTCGCAGCTTTGCTCAAATCCGCGCAGTTCCCCACCCATGGGTGGCTGACGGAAGTGATGGAAACGCCTACACCGGTTTCGGCGTTGCTCCACGCCGGTGTCGTGAATGCTGGGGGCTTTTTGCTTATCCGGTTTGCCGATGTGATGTTGCTCTCGCCACTTGTCCTGGCTCTTTTGGTTGCAATTGGCGGCTTTACCGCGCTGTTTGGTGGCGTGGTCATGTTGACCCAGCCCACGGTGAAAGTCTCACTGGCTTGGTCTACCGTTGCGCAGATGGGCTTTATGATCCTCCAATGCGGTCTCGCCCTGTTCCCTCTGGCACTGCTGCACATCGTGGCGCACTCGCTGTATAAGGCGCACGCATTTCTTTCCGCTGGCGGTGCAGTCGATACGGTCACCAAAACCCGCAAACCGGGGCCGGTGGCGGTGCCCAACCTTTGGGCCGTCACACGTGCATTTGCTCTGGCCATCGCAATTCACGGGGTCGTCTATGTGATCGCAGCCGCGCTGATCGGATTTGACGGCAAGTCTCCGCAGGCCATCGCTCTTGGGACAATTCTCATCTTTGGTGTGGCCTACCTTTTGGCCCAAGGGTTGGCTGATGCAGCGCCCCGGGAACTAACCCAACGCACCGCGCTTGCCTCGCTGGTCGCGACCGTCAGCTATATCGCACTGCAAACAGCTTCCGAATGGCTGACCGCCGGCACCTTGCCTGCCACACCGGCTACCGGCTCCTTGGAATGGGCATTGATCTTGTTGGCTCTGGTGAGTTTCGGGGCTGTGGCCCTGGCGCAGGCGACTTTGCCGCTTTGGTCTTACCACCCGGCTGCCCAAGGGATGCGCATTCACTTGTCAAACGGCCTTTACATCAATGCCATCGAAGACCGGTTGTTGAACAACTGGGCGCAGTCGGCGGCTACAAAACCCACAAGAGAAGGAGCCGAGACATGAAGGCTGACGCAACCAATTCTGCCAATTCGACGACGGGTCTTGTTGCGCTGACCGATGCGGCCACACGGGAAATCCCTCCGCTTTGGCCCCTGTCTTCCTCCGTGGCCGTCAATCCCTTCATGGGGCAGGCAGACCAGTCGTTGGCCGAGGTCTCTGCCCTGATGCACCGTGTCGCCGGCATGTCCATGACAATGCCCCATGCATGGTACTGTGCGCGCATGGAAGATGGGTCGATCACCGACGATGATTTGCGCGCCGCACTGTCCGCCGATGGGTCGAACCTGTTCGATAGCCTAGAGGCTCTCAAAGCCGCAGCGGGCGGCATGGACGATCCAATCAGCGCACTTCCTACTATCGCTGACTTGGCTGCCGATGTATCCGGCATCGATTGGCCCGGTTTGATCATGGACCGGATTGGGACATGGGCTGCCGGATATTTTGATGCAGGCCAAGCGCTTTGGAGGGTTACGCCGGGTCGGGGTGCGTTTGAAAGTTGGCGCAGTTTTGCCTGCCGAGATCTTACGCCGGAGATTGCCGGACTGACCGGCTTTGCGGAAGCGGTTGCCACCACGCCGGGTAAGGCTGAACCGGCACTGATGGAGGCCTGTACTGTGCTCGACATCGACGAGAGCAGTGCGCCGACCTATTTCCACGCGCTTCTGCTCGGCCTTGGGGGCTGGTCACAGGCGGCACGGCAGCGGCTGTGGCAGGCGGAACTGGCTGGTGAAACAGACAGCGTGACATCGGACATGCTCACCATCCGTTTGGTGTGGGAGCAGGCGCTCTACGCGCACTACCAAGACGCGATTGGTTCCCGATGGGCTGAGGTGCGCAGCGCACATGGTGCTCCTACGAAGCCGGAACCTGCCCAAGTCGCAGCCACCATTTTCCAATGCGCCGCTGAGCGGGCGGCACAGAGGGCGCTGGCAACAACCCTTGCCGAAAACGGTGTGGACCAAAGCGAAGGACGTCCCAGCCTGCAGGCGGCCTTTTGTATTGATGTGCGTTCCGAAGTGTTCCGTCGCGCGTTGGAGTCGCTGGACCCCAGCATTCAGACGGTCGGTTTTGCCGGCTTTTTTGGGCTCACACCGGCACACCGTGATTTTGCATCCGATGTTGTGGAGGCAAGGCTCCCTGTCTTGCTCAGTCCGGCTTTGGAATCGACGGCCACCGCACCCGGTTCGCAAGATGATGATCGCAGTGCTCGTCTGGCAGCCCGAGCTGCCCGTGCTTGGGGCCGGTTTAGATTGGCTGCTGTCTCGTCCTTCGCGTTTGTAGAGGCGACCGGGCCGCTCTACGTTGTAAAATTGTTACGAGACGCCATGGGCCTTCCGAAGAAGGCGCGCAAACCGTTGCCAGAGCCGCAACTTGCCACGCCGCTCCCTTTGGCTGACCGCATCGCCGCCGCAGGGACTATTTTGCGGGCGATGTCTCTGACCCAAAACTTTGCACCGTTGGTCTTGCTGGTCGGCCACGGAGCCAATGTGGTCAACAATCCCCATGCCAGTGCGCTCCATTGCGGTGCCTGTGGGGGTTACTCAGGTGATGTAAATGCCCGGCTTCTGGCAGGTTTGCTGAACGACATGGACGTGCGGGCGGGTCTGGCTGAAGAAGGCATCGCAATCCCATCTGATACGGTGTTCGTCGGCGCTCTGCACGACACAACAACCGATGCTGTCACCGTGTTTGAAACCAAGAAAGCGGCCGGCATGGCCAGGGTCAAAGGCTGGTTGGACGTGGCTGCAACGCTCGCCAAAACCGAGCGCGCCCTCCGGCTGCCACGTGCGGATGACGCGGCTGCCATTTCGCCACGCAGCACGGACTGGGCGGAGACACGTCCCGAATGGGCGCTTGCCGGTTGTAGTGCTTTCATCGCGGCTCCACGCTCCCGCACGCGCGGAAAGGCGCTGGGGGGACGGGCCTTCTTGCACGATTATGACTGGCAGCAGGACGAGGGCTTTAAGGTGCTGGAATTGATCCTCACCGCCCCTGTCGTCGTGGCCAGTTGGATCAGCCTGCAATATTACGGCTCGGTGGTGGCTCCACATGTTTTCGGTGCGGGTAACAAGCTGCTGCACAATGTGACAGGCGGTATCGGCGTCGTAGAGGGCAATGGCGGCGTCTTGCGAACCGGTCTACCTTGGCAATCCGTTCATGATGGCGAAAAGTTGGCTCATGATCCGCTGCGTTTGACCATTTGTGTGGAAGCCCCGGCCGATGCGATCAGCGTGATACTTGGTCGCCACCCGCAGGTAAGAGCGTTGTTTGACAACAACTGGTTGCATTTGGTGCTGCTGGACCAGCAAGGCCAAATTGCGCAGCGGTACCAAGGCGATCTGAAGTGGGAGGCCTTCGCGGCTTAGGGTGGCTGACTGTCCCTGGCCGTCTGTGTCTGTCTCTGCCCGAACGCAGCTTGTCAAAACGCGCTTTGCCTTTCACTCTTCGAGCGCGTGGCAGTCTTGGAGGGTTAAAGCGTGTTTTCCACTCGATGTTTGATGATCGGTCTGGCTCTGACTGTGCTGTCTGTTTCCAGCCCGGTGTCTGCCATGACATGTAAAGAGCGGTTTGTTCGCGCTGCGACCGAAGGCAATGGCGACGGCCAGTATCGGCAGATTGTGACGCAGACAATCGAAAATGCGCCAAATGTGACCGTTCAAGAATTTATCATGAACGGTCCCCGACACTGGGTCTCCAAATCGCTGGAGCCTAAGACGGGCGGTTGGACCTTACTGTTTGAAGGCACGATGTACACGTCCACCGATGAGGGGAAGACGTGGCGGCAGCTCTCCAAATTCGATGCAGTGGCGGCCGCGACCGCGCGTGCCCAACAAAAGAAGGATGTTGAGGCCGCAACGGATATTGAGTGCAGTGTGGAAACTGTGGACGGCACCCCTCTCGACCGTGTGGACGGCACATATGAGGTCACGACCGGCTTCAAGAACACACAGGTGCACACGTACTGGTTCGACCAGAGCAGCGCCACCATCGTCAAAAGCCGCTATGAAACCATCGCCCCCAATTTCAAAAGCACGGTCTCACAAGAGATGATACCTTTTGCAGACGCGGTAGTACCAACGCCGTAGCGACCCTTTGGGCAGCCAGATCAACCAATGGGAAAAATGGTAGCGGGAGAGGGACTTGAACCCCCGACACGCGGATTATGATTTGAAAATGAGCCATTTGCATAGCGCCTCATATCGTCTCTTAACTTGTTGATTAAATTTATCTATTTACAATAGCCATGCTCATAGGCGAACATAGAAAAGCGCCCTTACCAGCAACATTCTGAGCCTAAGATGAGCCTAAGACCGCTGACTGACCTGAGTATTCAAAAGCTACCCGTGCCCGACAGTGGGCAGCGAGTTTACTACGAGCCCTCGGGGCTTGGTGTACGGGTATCGCAAGGTGGTACGAAGTCTTTTGTAGTGCAGCTTGGCGCAGATCGTCGGCGCAAGACACTGGGCCGTTATCCTCGTTTGAGCCTAAAGGAAGCTCGTGCGGCTGCCATGCAGGTCATCAACGATCATGATCCAACGTTTGAGGACAAGCCAGCATCAGTTGTCATTGATGCATATTTGGAAGCTTGCACGCGTAAGAACCGTCCTAAGACGGTTGATGGGTATCGCAAGCTGTTGCGCCGGTATTTTCCTGATGTGTCCATCCGGTCAGTAGATCGCCAGCAGCTGCTGCGGATATTTCGAGGCCTGAGCAACAAGCCAGGCCAACAGCATCACGTGACCGCTGGGTTTCAGATCTTTCTCAATTGGTGCGTGAACAACGGCTACCTCGACTACAACCCGGTTGCGGGATTGAAGAACCAAGGGCTCACGCGACCCCGAGACAGAGTGCTGACAGATGGTGAGTTGAAGGCCATCTGGAAAGCATTGCCTGATGATCGATATGGCACCTATGTGAAGCTGCTTGTCCTGACGGGACAACGCCGCAGCGAGATCCCGCACATCGAGATCGATGGAGACACCGCGCACATCGATGGTGCCTATACGAAGAACCGACGTGCTCATTCGTTTCCCGTAGGCAAACTGACGCTTGAGCACTTCGAGCCGGTCACATGGAATGGGTGGGGGAAGTCCAAGGCTCGCTTAGAAGCTGAGACCGGTATCACAGGCTGGACGTATCACGACCTGCGCCGGACGTTCGCTACGAACCACGCGCGACTTGGTATGGACTTGTCACGGTTTTGTTCCGTGTCCTTGAATTGGAATTGATCCATCAAGGAGAACAATTATGGCACATGGCCACACAGACGATTTCCGCCGGGAGGCGGTCCGTATTGCTCTGA
>JBCBYZ010000078.1:0-15921 GCA_039815595.1 Pseudomonadota bacterium
AAGCTCGTTCCAACTCCAGCGTGAAATGGCTGAGTGAGACAACTCGACCGGCATTCAATCACCGTCAGAGCACCGCCTTTTTCAACACTATCTCCGCACTCCCGACCTTCGATCAATTTCCGAACTAGGTCTAGCCAATGTCGGCTTTGTGAAAATCTGATTGCGCATGCGGGGTTGCGTCCAATGACCGGTATGGGCCGAAACTCGCTCAACGCTTCCCCTTATTCGCCTTAAACCCACCCCGCTGACCCGGCTTCCCGCTGGTGCTCCGTGCCATCGGGCGTTTCATGCCAGCGCCGCCACCCTTCACATCACTCCCGTGCTCCGCTCCATCCGTTGAAATCCCCTTGCGGCTGTCTTCCATCCACGTTTTGCGCGGTGGTTTCCAGCCTTCCGGTGTCGCGGGTTTTTCCGTCCGGCCCACGGTCATTTCGTCCAAGTCCGGTTTGGCAAACAGGCTCTTGTTCTTGGCTTCTGAATCTGAGGCCCGTCCACCCGCCTTGCCGCGTTTGGCCTTGGTGGCGCGGGATTTTTGGGTGTTGCTCACGCCCACGTCGCGAGCCAGTGGGTCATCGGCCACCAGCAATTCGGTTTCCTGCAGGCGTTTGATTTCGTCGCGCAGGTTGGCGGCTTTTTCGAAGTCCAGATCGGCGGCAGCGTCGCGCATCTCTTTTTCGAGATGCTCGATATGGGCCTTCATATTGTTGCCCACCAACGCCCCTTCATCGGCCAGCCCGGCATCTACGCGCACATGGTCGCCCTCATAAACGGAAGAGAGGATATCGCCGATATCGCGCTTGATCGATTCCGGCGTGATGCCGTGTTCGGTGTTATAGGCCACCTGTTTTTCACGGCGGCGGTCGGTCTCCGCGATGGCCCGCTCCATGCTGCCGGTCATCTGGTCGGCATAGAGGATCACCCGCCCGTCCACGTTGCGCGCGGCGCGGCCGATGGTCTGCACAAGCGAGGTTTCGGAACGCAGGAAGCCCTCCTTGTCCGCGTCGAGAATGGCAACAAGGCCGCATTCTGTAATGTCCAAACCCTCGCGCAGCAGGTTGATGCCGATCAGCACGTCAAACGCCCCAAGCCGCAGGTCGCGGATGATCTCGATGCGTTCCAGCGTGTCGATATCCGAGTGCATGTAGCGCACGCGCACGCCCTGTTCGTGCATATATTCGGTCAGGTCCTCCGCCATGCGCTTGGTCAGTACGGTGACGAGCGTGCGATAGCCCTGGGCGGAGACCTGTTTGATCTCGTCCACCACATCATCCACCTGCGTCTTGGCGGTGCGGATTTCCACCGGCGGGTCGATAAGGCCCGTTGGGCGGATGACCTGTTCGGCAAACACACCGCCGGCCTGCTCCATCTCCCAGCCGCCGGGGGTGGCGGACACGGCAATAGTCTGGGGTCGCATGGCGTCCCACTCCTCAAACCGCAGGGGCCGGTTGTCCATGCAGGAGGGCAGGCGAAAGCCATATTCTGCCAGCGTCGCCTTGCGGCGGAAGTCACCCCGATACATGCCGCCGATCTGCGGAATGGTGACGTGGGATTCGTCGGCAAATACGATGGCGTTGTCCGGCAGATATTCAAACAGGGTGGGCGGCGGCTCGCCGGGTTTGCGGCCCGTCAGATAGCGCGAATAGTTCTCGATGCCCGCGCAGGCGCCCGTAGCTTCAATCATTTCGATATCGAATTTCGTGCGCTGTTCCAGCCGCTGCGCTTCCAGCAGACGGCCTGCCTTGGTCAGTTCTTCCAGCCGCCAGGCGAGTTCGGTTTTGATCTCTTTCACGGCCTGTTGCAGCGTCGGGCGCGGGGTGACGTAGTGGCTGTTGGCGTAGATTTTCACGCTCTTGAGCTGGTCGGTCTTCTGCCCCGTCAGCGGGTCAAACTCGGTGATCGATTCAATCTCGTCGCCAAACAGGCTGATGCGCCAGGCCCGGTCTTCCAAATGGGCGGGGAATATCTCAATCGTATCCCCCCGCACGCGAAACGAGCCGCGCTGAAAATCCATGTCACGGCGTTTGTACTGTTGTGCCACGAGGTCGGCCAGCAATTGGCGTTGGTCCAGCCGGTCGCCAATCTTCATCTGGAACGTCATGGCGGTGTAGGTTTCCACCGACCCAATACCGTAAATGCACGAGACGGACGCGACGATCACCACATCGTCCCGCTCCAGCAGCGAGCGGGTGGCGGAGTGGCGCATCCGGTCGATCTGTTCGTTGACCGAGGATTCCTTCTCAATGAACGTGTCCGACCGCGGCACATAGGCCTCCGGCTGGTAGTAGTCATAATAAGAAACGAAATATTCCACCGCGTTTTCCGGGAAAAAGCTTTTCATCTCGCCATAAAGCTGCGCGGCCAGCGTCTTGTTGGGTGCGAGAATGAGCGCAGGGCGCTGCGTCTCTTCAATCACCTTGGCCATGGTGAACGTCTTGCCCGACCCGGTGACGCCCAGCAGCACTTGGGTCTGCTCCCCACGGTTCGCGCCATGGCTTATCGGGGCGCTTAGGTCCCCGTCTTGGCTAAAATCCACTCCGCGCAGGCCTTCCACGAGGTCGGCAATCGCGGTGGGCTGGTCACCCTTGGGCTCGAACTCGCTGACGACCCTGAAGGGTTTTTGGTCCGGGTCCTTTTCCGGGCGGTCCGGCCGGTGGGGCACCCAGATCTCGCCCTTCAGTTCCTCGCGCCCGTGTTCAATGAGATCGGACAGGGCCTGCACTGTGGCCGTCACCCCGGAGGTAGACTCGAGCGCCAGCGCTTCTTCCGCAGAGACGGCCAAGCCCGCCACCGGGTTGAGACCCGCCGCCACGCGCTCCCGCACGTCATTGGTGCCGCCGATCATCGTGCCGCCACCCGTGCGCTTGTCGCCCACCTGCTTGTCGCGCCGGTCTGACGGCAGGGCACGCCCCGCGCTGGATGTGAAATCGCTGTCCTTCGGTTTTGCGGTTTTTGGCTTGCTCTTCGTCTTTCCCGGTCCATCGGTTTTCGGGCGCGGCTTGACGCCGGACGCAGTCGGCTTTTCCGCACTGCCCCGCGCCTTTCGGCCCACCGCTCGTTTGGCGATCTGAGATTCCGTCACGCCCTTAGAAGGTTCATTGGTGGCCGGTGCTTCGGCCACAGGCGCGGCATCGCCCTCGCGTGCGATTTCTTCCGCCCACGACGCAATATCGGTGGAGAGCGGCTTGCCCTCAAAAGGAGCCTGCGGCGCTTCCTCAAATCCGGATGCGCGTACGGAAGGGAGGTTCGATTTTTTGGATGAGTCTACCATGGCCGGAATATGGGCCGAACGAGACGCGGATAAAAGGGTACAACCTGCGCCATGCTGACAGGGTGTGTCAGCAGCGTGGCAGGGTTTCTCCAAATTCAGTTTGACGATTACACGCGCAATCTCTGTAAAGGGCGATCAGGGTTCCAGTCTTCAAGTGTCCGCATGCGTCCGAAAAGTCTTTTCAACCAACGCATAAGGGCCTTGTTCCACAGACGGGTTCGCCCGCTCTATCATAAAGGCACGCGTCGAAAGCTTCGGTTGCAGAAGAACGCTATGCACGTTCTCGATTTGCTTCATCCCAGGGCCGTCACCAACGGGCGTTTTGCACGCGTGGGCAGCCAGTTTGATGGCGGCTACGTGATGGTGGAACAAGCAAGAACCGATGGCGCGGCCTATTCGTTTGGCATCGGTGGAAATATCGATTGGGATCGTCACATGGCTGACGCGGGCCACACGGTTTTTCAATATGATCATACCGTACGCGATCCTGCGCCGGACGACAGCCGCATGGTCTTTTTTCCTTTCGGCATTGATGGTCACCGCAGCATGGACGGGCGGATGAGAACGCTTGAAGACTTGCTCCGCAGCAATGGACACCAAACGTGCGATGATTTGATCTTGAAGATGGACGTGGAGGGTTCGGAGTGGCCGGTGCTTTCAACGATCGGCGAAGGAACGCTCGCTCAGTTTACGCAAATTGTGGTTGAGTTGCATGGACTGGCAAAACTTGGATCGAAACGCGACTGGCGCAAAGTTGAGCCAGCCTTGCGCGCGATGACGCTCAATCACGTGCCGGTACATATCCATGGAAATAATTGCTCAAGAACCGTCGAGGTCAACGGCCGCCCCTTTCCCAACGTTCTAGAGGTCACCCTGTTGAGAAAAGATCAAGCGGTGTTTGCTGATCGCTACTGCTCCTTCCCCACAGAACTGGATGCACCCAACGATCCAAACCTCCCCGAAATCATTTTGGGCCGTTTCGTGAGATGAAAATCTGAAAGGGCAAAGCAGTTTGACTGGAAGAATGAAGTTAGACCTTGGCTGCGAGTGGCACTCAACCACCCACCCCACTGCGTTGCATCACTCTTAGTCCCACATATCTTTGGGCCAACCGATTTGCCTCGGCTTTTTGGTCGGCGGTGGGGATGTTGGGGAGGGAGGTGCCTCTCGATAGCGCCACAGCAAAGGCGTCTGTCAGGGCGGTGAATTGTGCGTTCACCGCCTCGGCAATTTCCGGGTCGTGATAGGCGGTTTCCGCAGCCGCACTGCACAGCAGACAGCCGCGCTTGTCTCCGTCTTCGATGGCCTGTTGGGCGGCACTGAAAAGGCGGGCAATGGCGTCCTGACCGGGCAGGTTTGTATCCTCCAGCAAGGCGATGCCGGGTGTCACGTTGCGGGTTTCATAAAGCGCGAGGGCGCGCAGAAACACGTCTTTTTTGCTATCAAATGCTTTGTAAAAGCTGCCGCGCGAGATCTCCATTGCGGTCAGCAATTCCGGCAAATTGGTAGCGTGATACCCCAGTTTCCAAAACAAATGCATTGCCTTTTCAATGGCTTGATCGATTTCAAACTCTCTGGGTCGGGCCATGCTCGGTCTCTTTATGTCTGCAATATGTGCAAGTGGCGAAGCGCAACATCGCTCCGTGTGGGTTCATGCATGTCTATAATAAACCAAATGGTACACAATTCGCTTTTTCGTGATGAGGTGTTATTAGACCAATTGGTTCCGAATAAGCATATTGCTGGAGCGGGGCAGCAGCAACGCACCACAAGCAAATAAACAACAACTCGAAACAACGCTGAAATCCATTCAAAAATAAGGATCACTCCCATGACCACATTGTCTCCAGCCGCCCAGCGCATCGTCGAAAAATCAACGAAGCGCGTCTCTTTGATGCGTCGTGGCGCTCCGCTCGCTTCAGCCCTGTTCGCTCTGGGTTTGATGTTCGCCGCCACTGACCATGCGTCAGCCGGCGAGGTGCTGCGTTCCGGTCAGTTGTTCGGCCAAAGCAAGCACGTGACCAAAGGCACCGTGACCATTGAAAAAGAGGGCGACCGCATTCTGGTGATCCTTGGCTCTGACTTCAGCCTCGACGGCGCGCCGTCTCCCACATTGGGCTTTTCCAACGGGTCCAAATTTTCCAAGCAAACGGAATTTGCGAAGCTGAAAACACTCAATGGCCGTCAGGTTTATGAATTGCCCAAGGGCATCATGCAGTCCGCATTTGACACATTCACCGTCTGGTGCAGCCAGTTCTCGGTGCCTTTGGGCAGCGCAAAGCTGACCTAAGGCGCTCCGCTTTTTCAACGTAATTAAGAAACAGAAAGACATATCATGGCCAGCTTTTCCCTTCCGCGTGTCAACGGAACCTTCTTGGCAACCGCCCTCGTGGCGGGCGCTTTCGCCACCATCGGGTTTGATCTCTTTGGTCAGTTCATCTCCCCTCTGCTCAAAAGCATTGCCAGCCCCTATCTGGGGGCAAAACTCGCACCGGTTGGTCTGGCTAATCAGTCACTCGGAGTGATCTTTGGGGTGAAAGCGGGCATGATCTCTGCGTTGGGGCTGGGCCATGGTATGCACGTTTTAACAGGCCTGCTTCTCTACCCGCTGGGCTACATGTTGTTGGCCCGTCCAATCTCAAATGCGGTTGCGCCCTTGCCTTGGTGGGTTACGGGCACAGTCTATGGTGTCGTGCTGTTTGTCTTTGCCCTCTACATTATGGCCCATCTTGTGTCCGGCAATCCGCCTTTCTTGGGTTGGGGTGGCATCACTTGGGTCGCGCTGTGGGGCCACATTGTCTTCGGCTTGATTGTCGCTTGGGTATCTCACCGTTATGCGGAGCAGGGTCGTTCGCCTCTCTAAGTTAGGCCCACGCATTCTGGGGTGCGGTTTGCAAGACCGCACTCCATCTATGTTTTGACAAACGTCTCAATCGCCCATTGCCCGCAACGAGGAAAAACCCATGAACACCATGACAACCCAACGTTTATCCTTCGCCGGTCATGGCGGCGACGTCTTGTCTGCGCGGCTGGACGTGCCCTCCGGCTCCATCCGGGCCTATGCCCTGTTTGCGCACTGCTTCACCTGCTCCAAGGACATCTTGGCCGCCCGTCGCATCGCAGCTCATCTGGCACGCAGCGGCATTGCGGTCTTGAGGTTTGATTTTACGGGACTTGGGTCCTCCAAAGGGGAATTCGCCTCCACCAATTTCTCCTCCAACATCCAAGACCTCGTTTTGGCATCCGACTATCTTCGCGAGCACTTTGAAGCTCCGGCTTTGCTGATCGGCCATTCCTTGGGCGGTGCTGCGGTGCTGATGGCGGCTGGACAAATTGCGGAGGTCAAAGCCGTGGCCACCATCGGCGCTCCGGCTGATGTGAGCCATGTGTTGCACAATTTCGATGCGGATTTGGCAACGATTGAAGAGCGAGGCACCGCGCAAGTGGCGCTGCAGGGCCGCGCTTTCACGATTGAAAAACAGTTCATCGATGACGCGCGCGAAGCGAACTTGCGCGAGGCGATCCAGACCATGCGCAAGCCGTTGATGGTGCTGCATGCGCCAATGGACGCCACGGTCGGAGTTGAGAACGCGACCGGCATTTTTGGTGCAGCCAAACACCCAAAAAGCTTCGTGTCATTGGACGGCGCCGATCACTTGCTCAGCCGGGTCGAAGATGCGGAATTTGCCGCCAGCGTCATCACGGGTTGGGTGCAACGATATCTGCCAGCTGATCCCGGCCACAGCAGCGATGCGGACGAAGCCGTCCGCGTATCCGAGACAGGAGAGGGCAAGTTTCAAAATACCGTGCTGGCCGGAAAGCATCGCTTGTTCGCTGATGAGCCGGAGAGCGGTGGCGGATTGGACACCGGCCCGTCACCTTATGATTTCCTCTCCACCGCCCTGGCGGCCTGCACATCCATGACGCTGCGCATGTATGCGGACCACAAAAAGATGGAGCTGGGCCGCATCAGCGTGCGCGTGTCCCACAATAAGGTGCACACCAGTGACTGCGAGGATTGTACGCAGGAACAGGCGACCAAAGGCGGCCGGATCGATCGGTTTGAGCGTCGCATAGAAATTGAGGGTGGCGTGCCCGAAGGTCTCAACGACAAATTGTTGGAAATTGCTGACAAGTGCCCTGTTCACCGCACATTGGAAGCCAGTTCTGTGGTAGCGACGGTGCTGGACCAAGACACTCCCGCGTAATGGAAGGCTCCCACCATGCAATTTGCCAAGGTCAACGGCGTCACGCTGCACTATCAGGTTATCAGCGCGCCCGATGACAAGCCCACGCTGGTGTTTTCAAACTCCCTCGCCACGGATTTCCGCATTTGGCGCGATGTCATCGTGCGTTTGGTCGGGGAGTGTTCCATCGTCTTGTATGACAAGCGTGGTCACGGTCTGTCGGAGGCCACTCCCGCACCCTACAAGGTTGAAGATCATGCCAACGATCTGATTGGTCTGCTGGATCATCTGGGTATCAACAGTGCCGTACTGTGTGGCCTGTCGGTGGGCGGGCTGATCGTCCAGAAGACTTACGAAGAACGGCCCGATCTCGTGCGGGCTTTGGTGTTGTGTTGCACCGGCGCAAAAATCGGCAATGATGAAATGTGGCCCGCCCGCATTGCTGCTATACAGGAAAGCGGCATCACGCCTTTGTTGGATACGATCATGGGCCTGTGGTTCACGCCGGCTTTCCACGCGGAAAGGCCGGACGATGTGGCGGGTTACCGCAACATGGTGGAGCGTGTCCCCTATGAAGGCTATCTCGGCACGTGCATGGCGTTGCGGGATGCCGATTTGCGGCTGCAAGCGACCGAAATCAAAGTGCCTTCAATTTGCATCGCGGGCGATCAGGACGGGTCAACGCCGCCGGAAACCGTTTTGGCCACGGCCAAGTTGATCCCGGATTGCCGCTATGAGGTCATCAAAGGCTGCGGTCACATTCCCTGTGTGGAGCAACCCGAAATGCTGGTGGAAATCATCAAGGCGTTTTTGAAAGACGCTGACATCGTTTGATAAACAGCCAATCCGAGCGAAAGAGTCGTTCAACTAGGCAGCTTTGATCCAACTCACCGTCCGTAACCGCCCGCAACGCGAATGCACTCCCCGGTTACGTGTGATGAAGCGTCAGTCGCGAGATAGCGCACCGCTTTCGCGACATCATCGACCGTGCCGATTTTACCGAGCGGTGTTTGATCCGTTATTTTAGCCATTATCTCGGCGGGTCGTTCGACATCGTCGACCAAGATCACTCCGGGCGATACGCAGTTTACGCGTATGTTGCTGGGCCCCAATTCCTTGGCCATGGCGACGCTCCAGGCTTCCAGCGCAGCCTTCGTTGCCGCGAATGCGCCAGCAGCAGCCGGGGGAAACTGGCCGTTCACCGAGGAAATATTCACAATCCGCCCGTGACCTTTCAGATGTGGCAGCGCTGCCCGGATCAACGCTACAGGGAAAAAGACATTGGTTTCAAACATCTCACGATAGAGGCTCGGATCGCCTTCCACAGTGCTGTTGGGTTTGCCGAGGCTTGCATTATTCACCACCACATCCAGCCGTCCAAAGTGAGACAAGGTCTCGGATATGAGATGATCGGCAGCACCCGTTTCGGCGAAATTGACCTGCACGCCATGAGCTGATGACAAGTCCGCCTGAAGCGCCTTAGCCCGACCGGTACTGGCATTGAACGAAAATACGACGTCATGATCGCTGGCGAGATCCCTCACGATCCCCTCGCCAATTCCGCGTGCGCCACCAGTCACCAACGCCACGCCTCGTTCTGCTGAGTTCATGCTGACGCGTCCAAAAACTGTACAATCTCCGCCGCCACCATGTCCGGCTTTTCGTGCAAAATCCAATGGCTGGCATTCTCAAACTCAACCACAGTGAGATCAGCGCAAAACTGGTTCAAGTCGGCGCGGGCGCTGGGCAGCAGGGCGGTGTCGTCCATCCCCCACAAAAGCAGATGCGGCATGGTGAGCGCGTATTTCTCGCGCATGGCATCAGTGATCGGAAAGGGCGTTGGCAATGCCCCGCTGTCCGGCACGACCATGGGCGAGCCGCGATACCACTTGAGCATTGCCGATAGCGCGCCCGGCTGGGACCAGGCATCAACATATCTTTGTCGGATAGCGTCGCACAACCAAGGTGCGGCGGAGAATTTTTCAAACATGTTCATCAGCGGCTGGTAGGTGTCCCGCGACAGGCGGGCTTCGCTGCCCTCGGCTCGCAGCACGTTCATATATTGGCTGGCGTTGGTTTGTGCGGGGTCTTCGTAAAGCGCTTTTTGAAAACAGATCGGATGGACGCCGTTGGCGATGATCAGCTTCTCCACCTGCTCAGGGTGGCGCATGGCGAATGCGTATGCCACCGACGCACCCCAGTCGTGGCCGCACAAAATGATGGGTTTTCCGGATGCGATTTGCTTCACTAGGTCGACCATGTCCGCCACCAAATGCTTGGTGTTGTAGGCTTCGCGGTCCGTGGGTTTTGAGGACAAGTTGAAGCCGCGTTGATCCGGCAACACCACGCGGTAACGATCGGCGAACTGTCGTGCCACCGGTTCCCAAGCCACCCAGTATTCCGGAAACCCGTGTAAGAATACCATCACCGGTGCGTTATCCGGTCCGCCCACCATCGCGTGGATGGTCTGCTCATTGCAGGTGAGTGTGTGTGAGGTGAGAGCAGGGTCGGGCATTAATAAAGGTCCGTAAAACAAAAAAGGGGCGCTGACAGCGCCCCTTTTAACGTCATGTGAAGCTTGGCTTAGCTGCCGGTGTCAACGCGGGAAATTTCCTGCCAGTTGCCATCCTTGATTACGGAGATGACCACTTCGTCAGCGCCTTGGTGATCCGTTGCGGAATAGTCCACACGGTTGCCGGAGACCACGTCTTCGTAGTTCAGGCTCTCGATGCCTTTTTGGAATGTTTCGGCGTTCAAATCGGGACCAGCCGCTTGCAGAGCTTTCACCATGGTGACAGCTCCGGAGTGACCGAGTAGAGCGCCGGTGCCAGGCAATTTTTCACCGGTCGCTTCGGTAAAATCTTTAAAGAACTTCTGCACTTCCGGCTTGTCCATACGAGACAACAGGTCAGCCCAACCGGCGGCTGCATACATGCCTTCCGTTACGCCGCCCGGCACTTTCGCCATCACGGTGTGGAAACCAGCGGAAGAGTTCATGAAGACCATATTGGTGAGACCAAGCTTTTTGGCCGTGCCGGATACTGTGATCGCCTGACGCACGCCCAGAGCCATGGTCACGACCTCACAGCCTTCGCTGTTTAGTTTCTGCAACGCGCCCACGAAGTCGGAATCATCCGGCTTGTGTGTGGTCTCTGTAACGAATTCCAGACCGTCTGTTTCTTTGGCTGCGTCCACCGTGCCTTCTTGGATTTCCTTGCCGAAATCGGTTGGCAGGTACATGGAGCAAAGTTTGGTCTTTCCCAGTTTGTTGGCCAGATACGGCGCTCCCACTTTGATCTGCATGTAGTACGACGCAGTGCCGGCGTAGTGCAGCGGGTGGAACGGCTCAGCCATCTGGCGGGCTGCGGAAAGCGGGGAAACGTTCGGGATCTTCTTGGCGTCCTGCAGTTTGAACGCCGCGATATTCATTGGTGTGCCCAGTGACAAGAGCATGGCAAACACCTTGTCGCCATTAATCAGCTTGTTCATGCCGGAGATGGCTTTTGGCATCTGGTAGGCGTGATCTTCTACGATGAAACGGATTTGGCGACCGTGGATGCCACCGGCAGCGTTCACTTCGTCAAACACCAGTTGAGCGGCTTTCGTAGCCGGTGCGCCAAAGGCTGCAAAAATGCCGGAAAGGTCGTTGTTGGAGCCGATCAGGATTTCGGTGTCGGTGACACCCTGTTCGGCCATGGCACCCGTGGCGGCAGCGCTCACAGATAGCGCGGCGATGGCCGCTGCGGTGGCAAAGCGTTTGATGGTCTTCATGTCAGTTCCTCCCATGGAACGGTTGAGGGGCAACTTCCGCCCCAGTTACGTCAATACAGTCTGGGGTCATTGCCCCCTTACGTGCCGCGTCGGTTGGCTCAGTACATCTGAGCGATCAGACCGGCATGTTTGGTTTCCACAAACCCGCGTTTGAGTTTCAAGGTCGGTGTCAATTCGTCATCCTCCGCCGTCAGCAAGACATCTATCAAGCGAAAGTCCTTGATCTGCTCTACGCGGGCAAAGTCCTTATTCACGTCATCCACCACGCCTCGTATCAATTCTTGAACCTCCTTAGCGGCGCAAAGTGACGCGAAATTGTTGAACGGGATGCGACGGTCCTGCGCAAATTTTTCAACGTTCTCCTGATCGATCATAATCAAACAGGTGAGGAATTTGCGCTTGTCGCCAATGATCACAGCATCGGTGATGTAGGGCGAGAATTTGAGGCGGTTTTCGATCTCGGCTGGCGTGATGTTCTTCCCGCCCGCCGTGATGATGATGTCTTTGAGACGGCCCGTGATGCGGATGAAACCTTCATTGTCGATCAGTCCCACATCGCCGGTGCGCAGCCAGCCGTCTTCGGTGAAGGTTTCTGCCGTTTTCTCCGGTTGATTGAGATAACCTTGGAACACATTGGGTGCGCGATACTGGATTTCGCCATCGCTCGCGATGCGCACTTCGGCACCGTTTACCGGCACGCCCACGGTCCCACCCTTATTTTTGTCCAGCGTGTTGATCGCGATCACACCGGAGGTTTCGGTCATGCCGTACCCTTCTAGCACGGGCACGCCGATGGCGCGAAACCACGTCAGCAAATCGGCGGAGATGGGAGCCGCACCGGAGCCGCCGCGCCGCATACGGTCCATGCCCAACATGCGGCGCATGTTGGACAGCACCATCATGTCCCAAAACTTGTAGGCCAAGGCTGTTGTTGTCGGCACAGCTTTGCCATCCAACTCATATTCGGCCTTTTTCATGCCGGTCGTAAGCGCGGATTTGTAGGCCCATTTTTGAATGCTGGTGGAATCGTTCACCAAAATAGAAACGCGTGAGTAAATCTTTTCCCAGAGGCGCGGGACGGCGACGAAGGTTTGCGGGCTCACCTCTTGGAGATTGTCGAAAACGGTCTCCGGGCTCTCGGCGAAGTTTAGCGTGGACTTATAAACAATCGGCGCCACGCCTGAGAACAGCCGCTCCAATATGTGGCACAGCGGCAGGAAGCAAATCTGCTCGTCGCCCGGCATGACCGGGGCGCTGTCGGCGCCGGACGCCACGGAATACATCAAGTTCCCATGGCTGATCATTGCGCCTTTGGGCATGCCAGTTGTGCCAGACGTATAAACCAAAATCGCCAGATCATCCGGATGGCCCTTGGCGATTTCCTGTTCAAAGAAATCTGGATTATCCTTCAAGTAAGTCTGCCCGATTGCGTAAAGTTCTCGCAGGAAGATCACGCCGTCATCGGCAAAATCGTGCAGGCCGTCTTCGTCAAACACGATGGCTTTGATCAAGCCCGACATCTTGTCTTTGACGGTCAGATATTTGTCGAGTTGCTCGTCATTTTCCAGAAACAAAAAGCGACTGCTGGAATCGTTGACCAAATATTCCAACTGCGCCGCGCTGTCGGTCGTGTAGATGCCGGAGCCGATGGCCCCCACGGATTGGGCGGCCAGATCGCAGTAGAGCCACTCTTTATTATCTTCTGACAGGATAGAAATTGCGTCGCCGCGTTTCAGGCCGAGAGACACCATCCCTGCAGCAATCAACCGGGCATTGTTGTAAAAGTCGTTCCACGAGTAAGACAGCCAGATGCCGTAGTCTTTTTCCCGGTGTGCCGTGCGCTCTCCCAATTCCTTGCAACGCTTGGCCAGCAGTTTTGGAAGCGTATCGCAGCCATCGATGAACACCGGCGCTTCAGTCAAATCGACATTCATGGAAACGCCGTTCACCAAACGCTGTGCGGGCATCGTCGTGTCCTTAGGGGCTTTCATATCCATGGTCGTCGGTTCCTCCCAGATGCCTTTTCAAACGTCCGATTTAACGCCACGTCTTGCGTTGCTTCCAGCGTCTTTGGCTGCGCTGGTTTTCTTCTTGCGTGATACCAAGATAGAATTCTTGCACGTCTTTCGATGATGCAAGTGCTTTTGCCGTATCAGCCATCACGATCCTGCCAAGCTCCATGACGTAACCATAATGGGCGACGCCGAGTGCGACTGATGCGTTTTGCTCCACCAGCATCATTGTCACTTTTTGCTCGGCATTGAGCCGCTTGATGATGGAAAAAATCTCTTCGGTCAGCAAGGGCGACAGGCCAAGGCTCGGCTCGTCCAGCAGCATCAGGCGCGGATGGGCCATCAAGCCCCGCCCGATGGCAAGCATCTGTTGTTGTCCGCCGGAAAGCGTGCCCGCCGCTTGCGTACGCCGCTCCTTAAGGATCGGAAAATACGAGTAGACGAGTTCTACGTCGCGCTCGATCTCTGCCCTGTCGTGGCGCGTATATGCTCCCATCATAATGTTTTCAGCCACGGTGAGCAGCGGGAAGATCTCCCGGCCTTCCGGCACGTGCACCATGCCCTTGTTGACCACCCGGTCAGGCTCGGACCCCTGGATTTCCGTACCTTCCAGTTTCACGGTTCCCTTTTCCGGGTCCATGACCCCGCAAATGGTTTTGAGCAGCGTGGTTTTGCCAGCCCCGTTGGCCCCCAACACGGTCACGATCTGACCCTCGCGCACTTCCAAAGACACGCCACGGATGGCTTGGATGGGCCCGTAATAGCTTTCTAGGTTGTCGACCCGAAGAACGACTTTTTCCGTATCGCTCATGCCGCCGCCCCTTTTTCGTTCCCGGCATCGTGTGAGGCCTTCTGCCCACCCTTTTGAATGCCGCTCGTGCCCAGATAGGCCTCGATGACAGCGGGGTGTGACTGGACTTCAGCGGGAGTGCCGGTGGCCAGTTCCTGTCCTTCTGCGAGCGCGAGAACGCGGCTGGAGACGGCGGAGACGAGGCCCATGTCGTGTTCCACCATCAGCACTGTGATACCCATCTGCTTTTGGATGTCTTCAATCCAAAATGCCATGTCCTGCGTCTCTTCGACGGACAGGCCCGAAGCCGGTTCGTCGAGCAAAAGAAGTTTGGGTTTGGTGGCGAGCGCGCGGCCCAGCTCCACCACTTTGCGCACGCCATAGGGAAGACCTGCAATCATCTTGTCGCGAAACGCTTGCAAATCAAGAAAGTCGATAACCTCTTCCACTGCCTCACGATGGGCGACTTCTGCACGTCGGGTAGAGGGGGTAAACAACAGATCGCTCAGCATATTGCCCGAACGGTGACGGTGGCGGCCCACCAGCAGGTTTTGCAACACCGTAGCTTGTTCGAACAGTTCGATATTTTGGAACGTGCGCGCGATGCCCAACGACGGCACTTTGTCTGGCGTTAGGGCCAACAGGTTATGACCGTCAAATGTGATCGAACCTTCAGCCGGGGTGTAGAAGCGTGAAATTAGATTAAACAGCGTGGACTTGCCGGCCCCGTTAGGTCCGACCAGGGCAAACACTTCGCCTTCTTGCACGTCCAAAGACACGTTCTTCACCGCGACCACGCCGCCAAAGCGTTGCGTCGCGTTTTGAATGCTCAGCAGCGCGCTCATTGGACACGCTCCGTTTTCAGATAGCTCTTCTGCCGTTTGAACATGTCTTTGCGGTAGAATGGGAACAGCTCAAAATAGGTGCGAATTTTCAGCCAACGCCCGTAAAGGCCCATCGGTTCAAACAGGATGAACCCAATCAGGATCGCGGCAAACAGCGCACTCTCAAGGCCTGGAATGTTGATGTTGATTCCCATGGATGTGGACAAAAGCGAGCGCCCGTTCGCAATGATGACGGGGATCAATCCCACCACGATGGCACCCAGAAAAGCCCCGTGAAGGAAACCCAATCCGCCGATGACGATCATCAAGAGCAGGGTGATCGACATGACGATGTCGAACGTCTCATGCGTGACATAACCCGCTGAGTGCCCAAACAAAGCCCCTGCCAAACCGGCCATGGTGCACGAAAAGAAAAACGACTTGGCCTTTGTGCGTGTGAGATTAATGCCCATGGCCTGTGCCGAGATTTCAGAATCCCGAACCGCCGCAAAGCTGCGCCCGGTGGGGGAGCGCAGAGTATTCTGGTAGGCAAACACGCCCAAGATCACCACGGCCAGCACAACGTAGTAGAACGCATACGGGTTGGCATATTTGTTGATCTCATATCCGAAGATAGAAATATCCGGTGCAGCGATACCCGACACGCCGCCAGTGTACTCTTCAAACAGCACAATGAAATCGCCGGTCAAAATGGACATCGCTAGCGTGGCCAGTGCCAGATAGACACCGTGAAGCCTCAGAACGGGCAGGGCGATGATCGTGCCGACAATACCGGCTATAAAACCCGCCAGCGGGAAAGCGATCAACCAGGGAACACCGGCTTGAAGCAGCAGGATGTTAGCGTAGCACCCAATAGCCATGAACGCCGCATGCCCTAGGCTCGCCCACCCCGTGTTGCATGGCGTAGATCATGTCAGGCCGGGGCTTGCGATCGCCGATCCACATTCTTGTATATTTTTGCAAGATGATTCGTTTGATGTCCAGAAGTTCTTTTTTTTAATTGTTGATTTCTTTTTTATTTTAAATGAGGTTGCCGGATTCTTGATTC
>JBCBYZ010000068.1:0-17764 GCA_039815595.1 Pseudomonadota bacterium
CTTGGAAAAACTCATGTCCTGCGTGGCGTTCTTGATCACGGTGGGCTGGAAGAACGTGCCGCCCAACGCGTGCCGGGCTCCGCCGGTGACGATCTCTCCACCCTTGCTGACCGCGTCCGCCACCAATTCTTCCACTTTCTCAACGGCAGGCATTTCCATCAAGGGGCCCTGCTCCGTTCCCTCATCCATACCGTTGCCAACGCGCAGTTGCGCCGCCTTGGCCGCCAGCTTTTCAACGAACTCGTCATAGACGCCTGCCTGGACGTAAAAGCGGTTGGTGCACACACAGGTCTGGCCGGAATTGCGGTACTTTGCAGCCATCCCCCCTTCCACCGCTTTGTCGATATCGGCGGAATCAAACACGATAAACGGCGCATTGCCGCCCAACTCCATGGACACTTTTTTAACTGTATGCGCCGTCTGCTCCATGAGTATGCGCCCGATCTCCGTCGAACCGGTGAAGGTCAGTTTGCGCACTTTGGGGTTTTCACAAATCTCGCCACCAATCTGTGACGCACTGCCCGTAACGATGTTCATAACGCCGTCCGGCAACCCGGCTTCCTCGGCAATAAGGCCCCAGGCAAGACCGGAATAAGGCGTCATGGACGCAGGCTTGACCACGCTCGTACACCCGGCTGCGATGGCGGGTCCAATCTTGCGGGCCAGCATTGACGAGGGGAAATTCCACGGTGTGATGGCGGCAATGACGCCCACAGGCTCTTTACGCACCATGATGCGCCGGTCCGCCCATGGAGATGGCACCACATCGCCATAGACCCGCCGCGCTTCTTCGGCGAACCACAACAGATACTGGGCACCGATGGCGATCTCCCCTTTGGCTTCTGCCAACGGCTTGCCCATTTCTGCTGTCAGCAACTCGGCCAATGCATCGTGATTGTCGAGCATAACGTCGTGCATTTTGCGCAGCCAGTTGGCCCGCTGGTTAGCGGTCGTGGCCCGAAAGCCTGAAAACGCAGCCTCCGCAGCATCGATGGCGCGCTTGGTTTCGGCAACGCCCACTTTGGGCACAGTTCCCAAAATCTCGCCGGTGGCTGGATTAGTGACGTTGAGCGTGTCGCCGGAATCGGCACCCACCCACTGACCGCCAATCAAATTGGCCTGTTTCAAAAACGGATTGGATTTGGCAAGCATGTCGGTCTCCTCGCGTGTCTGTTTCTATCGCCCCAGATGACCGATTTCGGCCAGCAAAGCGTCGTCAATTTCAACACCATCGGCGCGCAACTGTTCACGCAAACGCGCCCGACGATGGCCCGGAACCCGCGCACCGTTCTGATCTGATATGGCTTGCGCCATCGCGCCCATGCGAATGACCGCTTTGGTCCCGCCAATCGCATTGGGATCGATAACAATCAACGTTTGCCCGACACCCGGCGCAGGCCCTTCGGCCTCAAAAAACGAAGACGCCTTGTCCGCCGTGTTGGCCCCTATGAGAGAGGCTGCCAGCAGTTCCACCATCAGCGCAAGCGCGGTTCCCTTGGCGTCCCCCATCGGCACCATCGTTCCGGCCAAAGCAGCATTGGCATCCGTCGTCGGCGATCCATCAGAATCAAGCGCCCAACCTTCCGGTATCGGCTCACCCTTTTGCTTTGCCGCCATGATCTTGCCACGCGCGACTTTGGATAGGGAAATATCGATCACGATGGGATCGGCATCTGCCACGCCAGTCGGTGCAGCAAAGGCGATTGGGTTTGTACCGAAAAGAGCCGTTGTCCCGCCCCACGGCGCCATGGCGGCAGGCGTGTTCGCAAACAGCATGGCCACCAAACCCACTTGGGCAAAGCGCTCAACCGTCAGCCCGGCGACGCCACAATGGTGGGACCTATGAATACCCGCCAACGCAATCCCGCACTCCCGCGCCAGGGCGGGTAGGGTCTCCACAGCCATATCCAGCGCTGGATACGCAAACCCGTTGGCCGCGTCGATGGACAGCGTGGCAGCAGCGCGCTTGTCCATCTTGGGAACAGCATGGCCATCCACTTTTCCCGACAAGGCTTGGGAAGCGTAGGATGGCACACGGCGCAGTCCATGTCCCGCCTGTCCGGCAAGCTCAGCACCGGTCAAAGCGGCAGCGACGCTGGCCGCATTGTCGGCAGACGTATTGCACCGCACCAGCGTCTCGCGCACGAGCGTGTCAATTTCGGCGACAGTCAAAAGGGTCATGGTCGGCTTTCTTGTTTGTTCTTATACGTATTGCACGGATCCCGCGCAGGCTCACGCTTTCGTTAAATGGTCGAGAACCAGATCAGCGATCAAATGGCTGACACGGACATTCGATTCAACGGTCACGCCTGCGATGTGTGGCGTCGCGATGAAGTTTGTAAGGCCTGAGAATTTCGCGCCCGCTTCTGCCGTCAACGGTTCGGTTTCAAACACATCCAGCGCAGCACCGGCAATTTCGCCTTCCGCCAAAGCCAGCGCCAAGGCCGCATCGTCGACCACACCGCCACGGGCTGCGTTGATAACAACCGCATCAGATTTCATCGCTTTTAGGAACTGCATGTCGATAACGTGGCGTGTGGATTCCACCAACGGCACATGCAGGCTTACAACGTCTGCCAAGGCGGCAACACCGTCCAGCGAAACGTTGCGCACATGGCTCCAAGCCGGGTCATCGGCCAACAAATTTGGATCGTAAGCCACAACATCCATGCCCAGTGCCAATGCCCGGCCCGCGACCTGCCGGGCAATGCTGCCAAAGCCGATGAGGCCCATGGTTTTACCCGCCAGCTCCCGCCCGATCATGGCTTGGCGTGGCCACTCACCGGCCACAACGTTAGCCGTGCCAGTATAAGCCCCGCGCAACAGCGCCTGCGCGGTCGTAATCACATATTCAGCAACGCTCAGATCATTGGCACCGGTTGCAGGAAACACCGCAATGTCTCGTGCTTTGCAAGCCGCAACATCAATGTTGTCCAAACCCACGCCCAAGCGCCCCACGCAGGACAAGGAACCCGCTGCTTCCAACAAGCCTCCACGCACCTGCGTCCGGTTGCGGACAATCAAACACTTTGCGTCCACCACCATGGCAGACAAAGCATCAGCATCTTCCACCAGCGCAGGATCATAGTGCGTTTCATGCACCGCATTGATGCGCTCAACAGCGGCCTCATCCATAAATTCGGTGATGATCACGTCCGGCATTGTGTGTCCCTGTCGTCAGTCTCGATGGTTATTTGAGGCTTCGCCCTCCGCTCTGACGTGAGACAGCACGTCCATTAATGCGGTTGCGGTGGCGCGAGCGGACTTTGTCTGCGCCAATCTAGCCGGTTGCGCAACACCAACCGATGATAGTCATGGTATAAGTCAGCAACACTTCACCAGCCCCATAAGGACCTCTCGCAATGATCACGGAGCCTCGCATTTTGTGGCTGGCATACGGCGCAAACATCTTGATTTTGGTGCCGGTGTGCTGGGCCATGATCTGGGGCGGAGGCACCACAGCGGTGTTTGAAAACCGGGTTGCAGACTCCGACGGCCTTCGTCTTCTTGTGGCCAGTTTGTGGTCCGCCATTTTGATAGGCTCAGTTGCGGGATTGATATGGCCCGCCTTTTTTGCACCGCTCCTGCTTGTGCAAATTGTCTACAAGTCGCTGTGGCTGATCCTGTTCGTCGCCCCGTTTTGGATACGTGGAGAGCCTTACCCGGTTGGAATATCGGCGGTGTTTATCGCTATCGTCTTCACCTACCCCGCAATTCTGTGGGCAGCACAGCGTATGTAATGGCTCACGACAGCGAAGCCGCAACCAGCCCCAGCAAAAGCATCATTCCAAGCACCACTAGCAGCAGCACTCGCAACCGACGGACCAGCGCCCAAGTCGCGTGATCATCGCGGTGCACACCAAGACCAAGAGCGGACGAAACTACATTGGTGTACGTCGGCAAACTGCCCGGTTTGCGCGGACTTGTAACCCGTTCAATGGCGTAGCTGGTGCGAATGGCCAAAATGAAAACGCTGATGCCAGCAAGACCCAGCAGACCGCTTAAAAAGTACATCATTCAAAACCTCTTTGCGCCCCACCAGAGTTTAACACTGCTGGGTGGAATACTGACATACAAACAAAAAAGGCGGACCCGTAGGATCCGCCTTTCAAGACCTTGCAGACGCTTAAGGATTAAGCGGAGCGGTAGAGTTTCGTCATGGAGAACTCGCGGTGGCCGAGAGCTTCGGCTGCCGTGTTGCGACCGTTGGCAGTGCGTCGGATCATCTCGATAAGATCATCGCCCGCTTCGTCAATGGTCTTTTCACGGGTGAGAATGCCCGTCACGTCGACATCCACATGCTCGCCCATGGTGCGCACGGTGCGCGGGTTGGCCGTGATCTTGATGACCGGCACGATGGGGTTACCCACCACATTGCCTTGGCCCGTAGGGAACGTGTGGATCACCGCGCCACCCGCTGCCATCAGGGTCACGCACTCGGCAGCAGCCGAAGACGAGTCCATAAAGTACAGACCAGCACCGGAGGCAGGCGCTTCAGCAGGTTCAAGGATATCGATATATTGCGACGTCCGACCGATTTTCTCCAAATTACCCAAGGCCTTCTCTTCGATGGTGGTGAGACCGCCTTCAATATTGCCCTTGGTGGGCTGAGAGTCCGACAGATCGTCCGTCTGGTGGGCGAAAATCACGTCGTCCTGATAGGCTTTCCACATGGCGTACCAGCGTTCGCCAACTTCTTCGTTGACCGCACGCGCCTTACAAATGTGCTCAGCTCCGGTGATTTCGGAGGTCTCGCCGAAGAAACCTGTAATGCCCGTTGGCAGCATCTTGTCATACATGTTGCCGACCGTCGGGCAGGAGCCGAGGCCGGTTGTGGTGTCCGATTCACCGCATTTGGTGGAGATCCACAACTCGTTCATACCGCACTCTTCGCGCTGCAATTCAGACGCCCAGTGGACATACTCTTTTGCGGCCCAAGAGGCAGCGCGAATGGTTTCCAAATCGCCTTTTTGCTCGATGGAGAATTCGGACACCGGCTTACCTGTGGCCCGGATGCCATCAGCGATCTTTTTGGTCCAACCCGGCTCGATACCGATGACCACCACAGCAGCCACATTGGCATTTGAGCCAGTGCCGATCATGGTGCGGAAATGCAGCTCCAGGTCCTCGCCAAATTGCAAACGACCATAGGCGTGTGGGATCGCCATCGTGCCTTTGATGTTGTTGGCCACTGCCTCACAGGCGGCGTTAGAAATATCGTCCACCGGCAAGATCAAAACGTGGTTGCGAACGCCAACACGGCCATTTTCTCGGCGGAAAGCCATAATTTTATCAGACATGATGATGGTCCCTACCAGCGTTTTGTTTTGAGGTTTTGAGTGTGGACGTGCTCGCCCTCGCCCACATCACCGACAAACTTGCCGATGTCTTCGCCGTACTTGATGGCGGTATCACCAATCTTGATGTCTTTGAGCGCAATTTTGTGGCCGATTGGCACATCGTGTTTTGCAGTCAGTTTGAAAGTCGAATTGTCGTGCGTAACCACGCACAGCATTTCGGTGCCAGCGGTCAGCCCTTCCACAACGACAACGCCTACATTGTCTTCGTGGTCATGCACCAGCAATTGGGGAATGTTGCTCATAATTTATGCGCTCCTCCGAGCCCGGTTTATGCGCCTGTCAGCGCGGTGAACATCTCAAGTCTTGTATAAGACATAAGAGCATGGCAGGCTGAGAGTCAATGCATACGGGCGCAGACCCACATTTTTGCGCGCAAGGCCCCGCTCACCATCTTGGGCGCATAAATTGGCCCGAAAAACCGGAGACACGGTCCCATGGATCACCAACCGCTCTACGAAAAGGTGCGCCTGACACTCGTGGAAAGGATGATCTCCGGTGCCTGGCTGCCGGGACAAATGGTGCCGTCAGAATTCAAAATTGCTGACGATCTGGGTGTCAGCCAGGGCACTGTGCGCAAAGCCTTGGACGAGATGGCCGGTGCGGGCCTGCTGGTGCGCAAACAGGGGCGCGGCACTTTTGTGGCCGAAGCGGAAGACCGCGCAATCCTGTTCAAGTTTTACCGCTTGATCGCGGACGACGCCCCATCGGGCAGTGGGGCAACACAAGATTTCCCCCAATCGGAGTTCCTCAGCGTTCAAAATGAAAGGGCACCATCCGGACTTCAGGCGGTCTTTGGCATCGCGGAAGATGAAACGATCTGGCGGCTGGAACGTCTGCGCCGTCACAAGGGCAAAGTGATTCTGTGGGAAGAAATCGCCCTGCCCGCCAAACGTTTCGATGGCTTCGACAGAACGTCACCATTGCCCAACAACCTCTACCAGTTTTACAGCAAGACCTTCGGTGTCACGGTCTCCAAGGTCGAAGAACGGCTCAAAGCCATTGCCGCGCCGCACGCCGTTGCCGCCCATCTTGAGATTCCCGACGCAGCACCACTGCTGGAAATCACCCGCCACGCCCACGCCTTGGATGGCCCCGTCATAGAATGGCGCCGCTCGCTGTGTTCAACGGAAGCGGTGCACTATTACAATGCGTTATGAGGCTCAGTTTCTAACTCGCCTATTGATATACACAGTGCAAAAACGGAGCGCGGGCGCAGCTCGGTGACACAAGCCCTACTGGGCAACCTTTGGCCAATACCCATCAGCCGCCACGATGCGTTCGGAATAGTTCTTTTCCCAACGCTTCTGAACGCCGGTTGAGTAGTTGAGGTACAGTTTTCCGTCCACGATCTTCCAGGCTTCTGGCACGGTGGAGGCGGTGTAGCCCTCGCTCACCGCGTAAGCACAGTAACCGCCATATTGCGGCGCATAAGCTGCGGGATTGGCAGCAAATGCGGCCCGGTTCTCTTCCGTGGAAAACCGCCACGTCGCGCCTTTCCATTCGTGGGTGATGTCCGGCGATCCAGCCACCGGTTTGCCCTGATTGAAATAGGCCACAGTGTCGGTCCCATCGATGGCTATGCCACCTTCCGCATAAACAAGCTTGCCACCGGCACTGGTGGGAGAGGCAAGAAACGTTGTCGCTGCAGCCGCCCCTGTCAAAGCGGTAGCGGAAAATAGTATGAGTGCGTATCGTCGGGTTAGAGCCATGTTACGAACCTTGTTCCATTTTTGCCTGACTTATATAAAGGCTTGGAACACAAGCACCATGCCGTTCGCCCATTTGTGAGGCTTCGTGACCAAGCGTTCATCAGTGCTTTTCGGTCAATTTGACTGCCCGAGATAGGCAAGGCTGCAAGTCTCAATCCGCTTCAATTGCTTTCGAACAGGCGACCAATTTCGTGGCAACCTTATCCAAGATGTTTCGAGGACTGCGCTCGCGCATCACGAAAGACAAGCTTTTCCCAAACGCCACCGACGGAGATTCTTTAGCGCTATCAGAGGCGCTGGAACGTCAAAAAATCATGGGAATTACCTGCCGGGGGAAACGCGATGGTGGCGGAGCACAAGTGCACGCTATTATGTCAGCGAAACTGTTCGCCCACGTCCATAACGTGCCGTACTTTCACACGCCGCTCTCCCGCGTGCCCTTTGCGCCGGGCAATTCGAGACGGTGGACAGAGAGCTGGGAAACGCATTTTGGTCTGGCAAACGGGCACCCTCCCCCGCCAAAACGAGCTAAATTCGTTTCTACTGAGCAATTTATCGACGGCTACAGCGGCCCGCCACCGATTATTGAAGCCAAGCACTTTCATGGATTTTGCGATGCCAACCCTGACTACTATCGTGCATTGCAACAAGAGTTGCGGGGCGCCTGCCAATTGGTGCGCCCAAAGGGACAGGAGCGCCCCTATGCAGCGGTGCACATCCGTCGTGGAGACATAGCGCAGCCAAATGCGCGTCACGGCGCGCGATTGACTGGAAATTCCTGCATTCAAACAGCCGTTATGCAGATCAGAAGGACCTGGCCCGAAATGGAGGTACGCGTTTTCTCTCAGGGCCAACTTGCTGATTTTGACTTTTTGCCGGATGGCTGCAACTTGCAGTTGGATACTGACGTATTTCAAACTCTGGGCGAGATGATCAATGCCGATGTCCTGATGACAGCTAAAAGCTCGTTTAGCTATGTGGCTGCACTGCTGTCTCTAGGCTCCGTCATCTACGAACCGTTCTGGCACCAACCACTGTCCAGTTGGACCATTCGTAATTCAGATGGAACATTTTGACGAAGCGCCGACTTCGCAAAGCACCTTGGTCGGGTTGCAAATGTGCGCGTTGTTTACGGTCTCTCAGCACCGCCCATGAAAATACCTGCCGCGATAGCTGTTGAATACATCACACAGGGTTGCAGAAGAAATGTTGGATCACATCCTTCATTTGCATCTGCCCCATATCCGCGTTAGGGGAACCGCCAAATCAAAAGACATCCCCACACCCATTTGGTCCGGATGGTCTCACCAACCCTATTTCGAGGAAACGACAAGCGTGTCCACGTTCGACAAAGTTGCAGATATCATTTCAGACACGAGCGAAATTCCGCGCGAGGAAATTACGCCGGACAGCCACACTATCGACGATCTGGGCATCGACAGCCTGGACTTTCTCGACATCGTGTTTGCCATCGACAAAGAGTTCGGCATCAAGATCCCGCTTGAGGCTTGGACACAGGAAGTGAACGACGGCAAGGCTTCCACCGAAGAGTATTTCGTTTTGAAAAACCTGTGCGGTAAAATCGACGAGTTGGTCGCCTCCAAGGCCTAAGCCACTCAAGTGACTTGAGGCCCGCGCAGCAGCAGCGCGTGCGGGCCTTTTGATTATTTACAAGACCGTTCGCAAGGGAACGCCCCTCCCAAAAGCTGACCGTGTATCGTGAGAGGGTCCTTGATCCATGCACCTGGAATACTTCCAGATGGTAGACCGTATCGTCACCATGGCAGACGACGCATCATCCGCCACCGTTCAGTCCACCGTTCCAGACAAAAGCCCAGTTTTTGAAGGCCATTTCCCCGGCATGCCGCTGGTTCCGGGCGTATTGCTTATTGAAACCATGGCGCAGACGTCAGGCTTTATGGTGATGGCCGGGCTTAAATTCGATCAGATGACATTCTTGGCCGGCGTAAAGGGTGCAAAAATGCGTACTTTTGTTGAGCCCGGAATGATATTGGACGTTACCGCCGAACTGGTTCACGGCGGCTCCGGTTTTGCGATGACCAAGGGTACGATAAAAAGCGATGGCAAGCGCATTTGCGAAGCCGATCTGACCTTCAAGACAATGCCCTTTCCCGACGCTGGCTTTGCAACCATGATCGCAGAGCGCGGCAAACAATTGGGCATGCCCGATGCGTTTTTGCCGTCCCATTTGCCGTCACAGGAGACGAAATCATGAGTGAGGCGAAGAACGAGGTCTGGATCACCGGAATCGGCATTCTTTCAGCCGCGGGCGAAGGCAAAGATGCCCATTTGGCCGCACTCAGCGCCGCCAAGCCATTGGGTGTTGATGTGGACACCTTCGCGCCTTTCGTCGTTCACAAACTGGCCGAACCAGAATGGGCGACCCAAATCTCACGACGCGACATGCGCCAGATGGAACCGTGGCAACAGATCGGCACCTACGCTGCGGGCTTGGCGCTGGAAGACGCCGGCGTGAAAGACAATGAAGACTTGTGCGGGACCATGGACATGATCGTCGCTGCGGGCGGCGGTGAGCGGGACGAAGACGTCGATACTGCAATCATGGCGGAAGCCCGCAGCACCGGTGGAACGGACGCGCTGTTGGCCAACAAGCTGTCCAATGACCTGCGTCCAACCCTGTTTCTGGCGCAATTGTCCAACCTCCTGGCGGGCAATATTTCCATCGTCCACAAGGTCACCGGGTCTTCCCGCACATTTATGGGCGAAGAAGGCGCAGGCATATCCGCCCTGCAAACGGCCGCGGCCCGCATCGCCTCTGGCCAAAGCCAAATCGCACTCGCGGGTGGCGGCTATAACGCGGAACGCAACGATATGTTGCTTTTCTTCTCACTGGGCGGCTTTGCACAACAGGACAAAGCCAAACCGGTCGGCGAGCGCACGGACGATACAGACGGTTTGGCCCTTGGCTCCATCGGGGCATTCTTGGTGCTGGAAAGCGCAGACCATGCCAAGGCGCGGGGCGCGAAGGCATACGCAAAACTCTCTCCAGTCTCCGTGGGTTACGGCGCCCGCGACGGCACTAAAGAAACGAAGCGCATCGCTGATGTGGTGACCAAGGCAGGTATCGCTGACGCGGACTTGATCTTATCTGGCGCATCCGGCGTCCCGTCTATCACTGCGGTTGAAAATACAGTGCTGGCGCAATCAGCGCCCAACACCCCACGCCGGTCGTTTGGCACTCTGTTCGGCCACGGCGTTGAAACTCAATTTCCGTTAGGTGTCGCCCTTGCTGCTTTGGCAATCAAGGACGCGGCCAACATTCCACCTTTCGAAACGGCTGAATCCACCGCCAGTAATGGCGCAAGTTCCGTCTTGGTAACCACGGTCGGTCACAACCGCGCCGAGGGTGCAGCGCTGGTGAGCGCGTTGGACGCGAATGGATCGGGAGCGACAGCATGACCATGGCAACTCACGATCACTTGGGCCGCCCGCTCATCGCCATCACAGGCGTCGGTGTTGTGTCCTCCCTCGGTCGAGGCAAAAAGGCCAATTGGGACAAGCTGACAGCCGGTCAATCCGGCATTCACCGCATAGAACGCTTCCTCACCGACGATCTCAAAACCACGGTGGCGGGAACTGTAGATTTCATGGAGCTAGAGCGGCACTCCGCGCCTGCCCTTTCCTACGCACTTGCAGAAGCCGCATCCGATGAAGCGACCGAACAGGCAGGCCTGGACGCAGGCGAGTTTCCTGGACCGTTGTTTCTCGCCTCCCCGCCGGTGGAAATCGAATGGCAGCACAGGTTTGAACTCGACAAAGCCATCGACCACCAGGGCGACCCTGGATACGCGACGCTGATCGAGGCCAGCCGCAAGGGCGATCACAAAAACCTATATGAACTTTTGCAATTTGGCCGCACGGCAGACTTGTTATCTGACCGCTATGGCACCTCCGGTCTGCCGATCTCCCTGTCCACCGCGTGTGCATCCGGCGCAACGGCGGTGCAGCTTGGTGTGGAAGCGATCAGACGGGGTGAGACCGAAGCGGCGCTTTGCGTCGGCACCGATGGATCGGTGACCATGGAAGCGCTTATCCGCTTCTCTTTGCTATCGGCACTGACCACACAAAACGAAGACCCTACCAAAGCCGCAAAACCGTTTTCGAAAGACCGCGATGGCTTCGTCATGGCGGAGGGCGCGGGCTCTCTCGTGTTGGAATCCGTCGCGCACGCCCAAGCCCGTGGAGCCAAAATATTGGCAATTCTGCGCGGCGCGGGTGAAAAGGCAGACCATTTCCACCGCACGCGCTCTTCGCCAGACGGGTCACCCGTGATCGCAGCCGTCAGCCGCGCCATCGAAGATGCAGGCATCAACGTGGACGATAGCAGCTACGTCAACGCCCATGGCACATCGACACCGGAAAACGACCGCATGGAGTACAATTCTCTGCACTCCGTGTTTGGCGACCGAATTCACGAAGTGCCGATCAGTTCAAACAAGTCGATGATCGGACACACGCTCACCGCAGCCGGTGCCATTGAAGCCGTGTTCTCCGTTTTGACATTACAGCACGGCGTGATACCGCCCACCATCAACTACAACACGCCGGATCCCGACATACCTCTGGATGTGGTGCCCCACATCGCGCGCGAAGCCAAAGTTGACCACATCCTGTCAAATTCCTTTGGGTTCGGCGGGCAAAATGCGTGTCTTGTGTTCTCCAAACCCTAATCGCATAAAGCCCTACATCAACGAACAGTCCTATTGAGACGGTGGCACGCGGACCCTGCGCGGCCACGCCCCATACACGAATGGAAATCGACCATGCGAGCGCTTCAGCTTGTCAACGACCGTGAGGTCAAATCGGTCACGCTCGACACGCCGGACGCGCCCGCGCCGGGTGAGGTGCAGTTGCGAATCCGCGTGGTGGCATTGAACCACCTCGATGTGTGGGGCTGGCGCGGCATGGCCTTTGCCAAACGCGAAATGCCGCTCACCATCGGCGCGGAAGCCAGTGCAGAGGTTGTGGCTTTGGGCGAAGGTGTATCCAACGTGAAGCCGGGCCAGTTGGTTTCAATCTTCGGCGCCCGCACATGCGGTGTCTGCGAAGACTGCCGCAATGGACGGGACAACATGTGCGATCATGTCGAAGGCGTTCATGGCTTTCACCTGGGCGGATTCGCCCGCGAATTGGTCAACATTCCGGCACGCCAATGCGTGCCTGCACCGCCCGGATGCGATGATATCGGCGCTGCGCTCGCACCCATCACCTTCGGCACCTGCGAACACATGCTGTTCGACAACGCAAAACTCAAACCATCGGAAACGATCCTTGTCCACGCTGGCGGGTCCGGGATCGGCACCGCGGCCATCCAACTGGCGAAAGCCATAGGCTGCACCGTCATCACGACCGTCGGCAGCGATGACAAAATCGAACCCGCCAAAGCGTTGGGGGCAGATCATGTCATCAACTACCGTGAAGACCGGTTTGAAGGGCGGGTGCGCAAGATTACCAAGAAGCGCGGTGTCGACGTCGTGTTTGAACATGTCGGCAAAGACACATGGGAAGGCTCCATGCTGTCTTTGAAGCGCGGTGGGCGCTTGGTCACGTGTGGCTCCACCAGCGGCGTGTCCGCCCCCACAAATTTGATGATGCTGTTTCAGCGCCAGTTGCGCCTGATTGGCTCCTTTGGTTGCCGGATAGAAAACATGGTTCACTCTATGGACAAAATGGCCAAGGGCTACGTGAAGCCTGTGGTGGATACCGAGATCGAATTTGGCGACATGGCAACCGCATTGGAACGCATGGAAAGCCGGAAAGTGTTCGGCAAAATCATCATGCGTATGAGCGACTAGCGACGGCTGGCACCAAACGCTGACCGGCAGTGAACCCAAACCGATGAAACGCAAGACCGGCAAAAAACGCCTGATACGGCACCCGCTTATCGAACGCCAATTGTTGCGTTTGAAAACGGCGTGGGATTGGATAGTTGCCAAGCAGGTTGGACTGCTGATTCACTTCGCCAAAAAACTGCCGGCTGCCCGCTCAACTGAGCTTTTTGGTTCCATCGCTTACCAACTCGCCCCGATGTTACCGCGCACCAAACTGGCGAAACGCAATCTGCGGGCCGCTTTCCCTGAAAAGTCCACCAAGGAGATCAACACTCTGGCCCGCGAGGTCTGGCGCAATGTCGGACAAGCGATTGCCGAATACGTCTTTTTGGATGAACTCTTCGACTACGACGTCAACAACCCAGATGCAGGACGGATCGAAGTGCGCGGCGTCGAACAGTTCAAAGCCATCTTGGACAAGGAAAAACCGGTCATCATTTTCACGGGCCACACGGGCAATTGGGAAATCCTGCCGGTGGCAGCCTCCACCTATGGGTTGGAGGTCACGGCACTCTTTCGTCCACCCAACAACAAGTTCTTGGCAAAGCGCGTACTGAAAGCCCGCACCACGTCCAAGGGCCATCTTGTACCCTCACGCGCCGGGGCCGCGTGGTCATTGGCCAACGTGTTGGACGGCGGGCAAACCGTGGGCCTACTTGCAGACCAAGCCCTGACCAGAGGGGTCCCGATTGAATTTTTTGGGCGCAAAGCGACCGGTAATCCACTGGCGGCCCGCTTGGCGAAACAGTTTGAGTGCGACATCCACCCTGCCCGTTGCATCCGCCTGCCCGGCGGACGGTACCGGCTGGAACTCTTGCCCGCCCTCAATCTCCCAAAGGACGACAAGGGCCGATTGGACGTGGAAGAGACCACACAGATGATCAACTCTGTGATCGAAGGCTGGGTGCGGGAATATCCTGCTCAATGGTTATGGCTGCACGACCGCTGGAAGCTGAAACCGGTTCGTGTCCGCAAGATGCAGGAAAAGCAACGCAAACAGCAAGCTTAGTTGTATATTTTAATAATACAACTTTTAGTAACATATTGACCGTAGCCTGTCTCACAAGTTGCACAGCGCCCAACGGTCCATTCATGGTCAAGTCTTCACAATCGCTACCCCTGCCCCTTGTCCCAATTGTTCTTGCGGGCAGTCCCCATCTGGAACACTGGCCGCTGTCCCGCATTGACAGACCCATTCAGTTTGAGCGGGCACGCGGTCACCATTCAGCCTTTCAGCGCAGTCTGCTTCAATGCCAAGATCTTATCGGTCTCAATGCAAAAACACCTGCTAGACTGTCCGACCAAGACGCTCCAAACCGCCCGATTGTGTGCCTGGCCCCCGCCCTCATAAGTGAGGCCTACACGCAGGCGCAGGAAGCGGGCGTCAGCTTCATTCCAATCATTGAACCCATGGAGCGCGGCGGCGCCCCTGCCAGCCTGACCGCAGCGACAGTCGCAGAAGAGCGGTTTGGACCGTGTCTCTTGGCAATCATGGACGTGCTGGCATTGCCCCAGAACAAAGACGATGTGATCACAATCGTAAGCCAAGCCGTAGCGAGCGATGTCTTGCAAGACCATATTTTGGTATGCGCAGAACGGGCCAGCCACATGGTGAAGCACAACGGTCTCACCGTTCAAGCGTCGGGAACGGTTGGGCATCCCCGCCAATTCAAAATCATGCAGACACCGGGCGAAGCGGACCGGCAAACACCCACAACTCTCGTACAACGACCACCAAACCAAGAGCGGGTACAGGCCCGTCGCTATGCCTTGCAGGACGTGATCCTGTGCACCAACGGGCAATGGCGACAGGCCATCGGTGGGTTGGGAAACGGCTGCTCGTCCCACATTGAAAATGCACTCGACGCAAGGCTCGATCGTGGACAGGACGCTAAGGCCATATGGCCCAACTCCACCCACTACGGTCTGTGCGAACACACGTCCCTGGCAGATGTGCTGGAACGGGCAAGGGACAAAACTCTGTTTCGACCGTTGGCAATGGCATCCGTCACCGGCAATCAGCGGCTCGGCGTTGCTGCGCCGACTTTGGCCCCTTCTCTTACCGGCGAGGTGAACCAATCTTTCGCGCTGCTGGACAGCATAGACTGCGAAACAACGGGCTCCGGCCACATGATTGCCTTGGTGGGCTGTGATGGTTTGAAGGTCGTCACCACTGAAGACGCGACCCTGATTACTAACCGGGACAACACAGCTCCCACAGATGACCTTGTGGCCGCCATGCGAGAACGCGAGCATCCAGCTCTGCGGTCAAAGGCTGAGATTCAACACGCATGGGGCAGCGAGCGGATCGTCTACGAGGACAAAGATCACCGTATTTGCTGCATAACGGTCTTACCCGGTCGGTCCACCGACATGCAGGTGCACATGCGCCGCGACGAGTTTTGGTATGTCTTGTCGGGTCACGGCGTTGCCCGCATCGATGGCAACGTCACGTCCTGTCAGCCGGGTGCAACCCATGCGATTGCTCCCCGCTCGCCCCATGGGCTCACCAACACCGGGGAGCAGCCACTCGTTGTTCTAGAGGCGCGACGTGGCGCGTTTCTGGGTGCAAGTGACGTTTATCCGGCAGAGCAGGCGAGCCCGCGGCAGACCGAACTGAACTGACCTGACCTGAAACTTACTCGGCCGGTACCAAGGCTTCGTCGCCCCCGTAGTAGAGACCAACCGCATGACGGGCCACAGCGAAGAACAACCAACGCTCAACAAACAGCCCGGCAATGAGGCTCGCCAAAGCCACGATCTGCAAGAATTGCCCGAAACCACCACCGATCAGGCTGGACACAGCCAGCAAAACAATCGGCGCGACAGCGCCCAACACAATCTCGATCCAGCCCAGCTTGTTCAAATGCTTGCGGGCAACCCGGAAAGCCATCTCATTGGTAAGGTAATTGCCCATCGCATGGGGGCGCTCCAGAAGTCTCACCTTCCCCAAATGGCCAAGGCCGGTGGCGCTTTCCATCGTGCTGTCACCATATCCCACGGCAAGAGCGCGGCGCGACCACATGAACTTGAAGCCCCAGGAAACGATCAAAAATACAATGGCCAACATCACCCAGCGGTCGTTGGACTGTGTACCGGCAGGCCAGCCGAACAGACTGAGATAAAGCACTGTGCCGGACGTCATTGAGAACATGAGATAGCAGGCAGGTGTCCAACCGGTGTGCCACTGTGGGATTGTGCGCAGCGAGGCATAAATCATCGCGGTGCAATAGACCGTGATGGCGGCCATGATGCCGCCAACATAGCCAAGACCCAGATGGAACGTGTCACCAAAAATACTCATGCCTGCCAGCACCGTCAGCGGAATGAATGTCAGCACGGCCATCACGCCTTCGCGTGAAAGCCAACTAGAGCGCCACTGCGAAAACGCCCGCCATGCCCGTTGCGGATTTCCCAGATGCAACGTGGAGCACAAAAGACCGATGGCAATGAGGGCCAACGCCACAAACCAAGCAATCTTGGTGGAGGTGAATGCCGGATTGCCGTGGCCCAATGCCAAAACGAAGGCAAGGCCATAGCCGGCACCGGAGAGCGTAGTAAACGCGATAACGGAGGGGGCAGGATGCATCAGTTTACTCCTTTACCGGAGGACGCACCGACGGAGAGCAGACGATCTACCCATCCCAGCAGGCCATCGGCTTCAACCGGCGCTTCCGGCACCGGCATGGGGGCAGCGTCAGCAAGCGACGTGCGCTGGCGGGGCGGCAAGTACTTGTTGACCGGTTTGTTGCCCTGTTCTGGCATCAGATCGAACCCGCCGCGCTCCTTCACCAGAATGGAAACGTCCGACATGGGATCAGCCAGATCGCCAAAGTGGCGTGCTCCTGCCGGACAGGTCTTCACGCAGGCCGGCTGGCGGTCCACCTCTTCCAGATCGTCATTGTAGATACGATCAACGCACAAAGTGCATTTTTTCATCACACCAGCGGCCAGATCCATCTCGCGGGCACCATAGGCGCAGGACCAAGCCAAATCTTCCGGAAACGTGATTTTGAGATTTGGCTTCCCATTGGCAGCCAGATAGACAGACTCTCCGATCTCCTCCAGGGCCGACACCTCGTCGGTCACCAAGCGTCCCGCCGATCGAACGGCTTCATAAGCGCGCCGGAGGAGGGCCAAGTCAAAACACTGGGGCGTTTCCATGGCCCACAACCCATCTCGATCCACCGCCTCCAGCACCCGCCCCTCCGCATCGGCTCGTTTCATGGTCTCCGTGACTGGGCGAGCCACCGCAGCCGCCTTTCGCTCCTGCGCCAGAGCCAAGCCCGCAGAAATCGTATCCGCCGCGATCAAAGGCCGCGCACCATCGTGCACCGCCACCCATTTCGTGTCCGAAGCCACCGCCTCCAAGCCGTTCCAGACCGACTCGTGTCGCTCAGCCCCTCCCAGAACCACTTGATCCGCGAGTCCCAACGCCTCGACCCGGCTTTGGTTGGCCTCCGAGGTCACCACGATCACCTCGGCGATCTCTGGATGCTTCTGGAAGACTTCCAAGCTCCACGCCAACACCGGGCGACCGGCAAGATCCGCAAAGAGTTTGTCGAAGCCCATGCGACGGCTAGAGCCCGCCGCGACAACAATGGCCGAGATCATTCCAAAGGAAACATCCAGGGGTCCGAGGAATGCCTAGCTGAGCTTCGAGCCCACCAGTTTCGACAAAAGCTTGCCGTCCGCGCGACCCGCAGCCTTTTCCTGAAGCAATTTCATCACCTGGCCCATCTCCTTCTTCGAGTTGGCGCCCGTTTCCGCGATCACTTCTTCCACCATCGCCTCGACTTCCGCTTCACTCAGCGGGGTCGGC
>JBCBYZ010000141.1:0-8353 GCA_039815595.1 Pseudomonadota bacterium
GGTTTTGACGACGTCGACGCTCAACCGGATTATGGTTGTGGAATACGCGCTGGCCGCCGTCGTGCCGGGTGCACTGGTGGCGTTGCACTATGCCATTCAGATGACCCGTCCGCGCTGGGGCTACGGCTCTGACGTTGGTGGCCGTCGCACACCGTGGATCATTGGCGGAATGGCCGTGTTAGCCATTGGTGGGGCGCTGGCTGCCGTCGGTACGGGCCTTATGGGCACCTCCGTTTGGGGTGGTATTGCGCTCAGTGTTGTTGCGTTTGCGCTGATCGGGCTGGGTGTTGGTGCTTCGGGAACGTCCCTGCTCACGCTGCTCGCAACCCGTGTTGCACCATCGCGCAGGCCAGCTGCTGCATCCATCGTTTGGATTATGATGATTGCTGGTTTTGTGGTGACCGCGATCGTTGCTGGTGCGAACTTGGATCCGTACACACCGGGGCGTTTGGTTGCGGTTTCGACCAGCGTTTCGATCATCGCTTTTATCCTGGCCGTGCTGGCGGTCACGGGAATTGAGCCCAAGCGCAGTGCGACTGCACAAGCTGCGCAAACTGCTGACAACACGCCCAAAGTTCCGTTCAAAGACGCTTTCCGGGATGTGTGGGCGGAGAAGAAGGCGCGGGAATTTACGATTTTTGTGTTCGTATCCATGCTCGCCTACAGCGCGCAAGATTTGATCTTGGAACCGTTTGCTGGCCTTGTTTTCAATTTTTCGCCTGGTGAATCCACTAAGTTGGCGGGCGTGCAAAATGGCGGGGTCATGCTGGGAATGGTGCTGGTTGCGATTGCGGGCAGTGCCCTGGGCCGAGGGCGTATGGGGTCCATGCGGGTCTGGGCCGTTGGTGGCTGTTTGGCCTCTGCCGTTGCTTTTGTCGGCCTTTCGCTTGCCGCCCATGTCGGTCCGGAATGGCCTTTGCGGGCAAACGTTTTCTGTCTTGGTTTGGCCAATGGCGCCTTCGCTGTTGCTGCCATCGGCTCCATGATGGGGCTGGCCACACAGGGCGAAGCGCAGCGCGAAGGCACGCGCATGGGCCTTTGGGGAGCATCCCAAGCCGTCGCCTTTGGCCTTGGCGGGTTTTTGGGAACGGTCGCAGTCGATCTCGCGCGGGCCCTGCTGGAAACGCCGGTCGCTGCTTATTCAACCATTTTTGCCGCCGAGGCCGTGCTGTTCGTGCTGTCTGGCTTGATCGCCTACCGCGTCGCGCCCGGTGCGGACATACGCGGTGAGCAAAAAGCGGAGATGCAACGGGCCGAACACGAGTTTGAAACTGGTTTGCAAGCCGCTGAGTAGATGATTTTGGAATACGGAAGGAAGACTGCACCATGACTGATTTGACGAAAACTGACGCCTCCTTAGGACGCGAAGACTTCGATGTTGTGGTGGTGGGGGGTGGCCCTGCCGGCGCCACGGCTGCTGATGATTTGGCCCGCGCCGGGCAAAACGTGCTTCTCTTAGACCGGCAAGGCCGTATCAAGCCCTGCGGCGGTGCCATTCCGCCTCGCGCCATTCGGGATTTTGATATTCCTGATGAGCAGATTTGCGCCCGCATCCGCTCGGCCCGCATGATCGCGCCATCCAACAAAGCCGTCGATATGCCCATCGAAAACGGGTTTGTTGGTATGGTAGACCGTGACACGTTTGACGAATTTCTCCGCGAACGGGCTGCTACAAACGGTGCTGTGCGCCGTGTGGGAACGTTTCAAACTTTGCAGGAAACCGCCGATGGGCGCGTGTCCGTCACCTATCGTGACAGCAGCGGCGGCGAGCAGACCGTTTCGGCCCGTCTGCTGATCGGGGCCGATGGCGCGAAATCAAAGATTGCCAAACAGGGGCTGCCAAACGTGAAGCCGGTGCCGTTTGTCTTTGCCTACCATGAGATCATTTCTATGGAGGGTGTCGCCAACGACAATGAGATGTACCACCCCACCCGTTGTGATGTGTATTACCAAGGCAAGCTGTCTCCGGACTTTTATGCTTGGGTGTTCCCCCATGGGAAAACGGCGAGCGTTGGCGTTGGGTCCGCCAATAAGGGCTTTTCCATGCGTGGAGCTGTGGCCAATCTTCGCGGTGTCACGGGCTTGGAAGGTGCGCGTACTATCCGCCATGAGGGGGCCCCGATCCCCATGAAGCCGATGAAACGCTGGGACAATGGTCGCAACATCATCGTGTGTGGCGATGCTGCCGGTGTCGTTGCCCCCGCATCGGGCGAGGGCATTTACTACGCAATGGCCTGTGGACGTATGGTAGCCGACACGGCCATGGAAGCTTTGCAGGCGACAGACGCCAAGTCCGTGCAAAAAGCGCTGTCCGGCGCACGTAAGCAGTTCATGAAAGAGCACGGCAAGGTGTTTTGGGTATTGGGAATTTTGCAGTTTTTCTGGTACGGCGGCGACCGTCGGCGGGAGCGGTTCGTCAAAATTTGCGAGGACAAAGACGTTCAGCGCCTGACTTGGGAATCCTACATGAACAAGGAACTCGTGAAACGTGAGCCTATGGCCCACGTGCGCGTGTTCTTTAAAGACCTGGGCCATCTGCTCGGTCTTGCCCGCACTTAGTGTCCGCCAAAGTGCTTGATGGCTTGCAATGGCTGCTCTCCACGCCGGCCATTGCGCAAGTACTGCTGGTCTTTTTGGCGCTGGAATGGGTTGTTTTAACGCTTTGGCGTCGCCGTACAGGGCAGGGCGTCCCTGCCGGTCAATTGCTGTCATTTCTGGGTGCGGGAGGCGGTTTTGCCGTTGCTCTTTGGGCTGCGCTGGCGGAGTGGCCGTGGATCATGATGGCGGCCGCATTGAGCGTCGCATTTGCCTTTCACGCGTTTGATCTCGCCTTGCGCTGGAGGCGCTGATCTGCCCCACGCTTGAAGGGCTGATAAGCGTTGCGTCAAAACACCCCTTTCTTGTCAGTGAGTTTGGACATGATCACGTCAACATGTTTTGTTACTCACAAATAGCCGTTTGAAGAACGCAGCAATTTCCTTTACGAAGTTGGTGGAGAAAACTTGACGGCACGGGTGCGCCAAACGCACCAAATTGGAATTCCACAGGAGGACTGCATGACAAAGTTTTACACCGTGATGGCTCTGGCCGGTTTGGTTTCATTGGGCTCTCAATCGGGTGCCATTGCTCAGGAAGCCGGAGACGCTGTTCGCGGAATGGAAGTGTTCAAGAAGCGCTGCCTGACATGCCACATCGTTGGTGACGCAGCTGAAGTGTCTAAGCGCAAAGCTGGCCCCAACTTGACGGATGTTTACGGGCGCCAAGCCGGTAGCCGGGAACTGTTCCCCAAGAAGTACGGCAAAAGCCTTGTCGCTGCGGGCGAAGCCGGCCTTGTCTGGAACACCGAGGAGCTGACGGCTTACGTCGAAGACCCGCGCAAATATCTGCGTGCGAAGCTCGATGACAAAAAAGCCCGTTCCAACATGTCCTTCAAGCTGAGCGGCAAGAAGCGTGCCCAAGAGCGCGCTGACATCGTTGCTTACCTGAAGTCGTTGAACCCGCCGAAAGATGGTGACGCTGCAACGACTGAAGCTCCAAAGGCTGAAGACAGCTAAGCAGAGTTTTTAGTTGAGACGATTGGGCCGGTCCGCAAACTCTGCGGGCCGGTTTTTTATTGGGAGAACAGCGATGCCGCTTAAAAAGATGGTCATGCAACTGGGCATGGGCACCGACATTCAAGGTGAGAGCCACACCAAGGCGGCTTGCCGTGCGGTGCATAACGCGATCCGTCAAAACGTGCTGACCGTCGCTGACGCGTTTGACCAACCCCGCAGCGCCATGGTGATCGATGTGGTGATCGGTGCGCAACAGCCCGATGCGGTCGATGTTCAAGAGGTGGCGAACATGTTGCCCTACGGCACGGTGAGCGTAACGGTGGAGCACGGTGGCATGGACACGCCAAGAGAAGACGGCGGGCACGTGTTGTTGGCCAATGCCGCTGTCATCGTTTCGCTAGACCTTCCCCAAACTGTGATTGCGGAGGTGGCGGTTCAATGAGCGCAGAAGCATCAGTCTACAAGCCGCTCAAGCGCATTATCGTTGAAATGGGGGTTGGGACAGACCTGTACGGAGAGGATGCAACGAAAGCCGCCAAACGCGCGGTGCAAGATGCGATTCATCATTCGTCGCTTGTTTTGTTCCGCCATTTAGGAATGGATGCCAATGCCATGGAAATTGAATTGCGGATCGCGGCCCCGGAACCGGAGGAGGTGGATCTGCAAGCTGTGGCGGAGGAACTGCCCTATGGCCGTGTTTCACCCATGTTAGAAAAAGGTGGGTTGCGGGTCGTGGATGGCGACCGCGTTTCCACCATCGTCAACGTCGCGATCATCGTGAGGGTCGCGCTGCCCGCATAAAGCGCGGGCCTCAACGAACTGTTTCGATTGAGCCAAAGGAAGCGCACCAAAACAACGAGCCGGAGCCAATCTGGCATCACAGAGGCGTTGCTTGGCTCAAGCGAGCGATTGGTAACGTCCCTGTCATTGGCTGTTTCCGCTCTGGTGACATATTTGCAGCAAATTGGCGATGAACGTGCCATTATGCCGACCCGTCTGCCGTCTGTAGATGCCTACCATTTTTGGTATCGCCGCTGTTTTGACCATATCTGGTGAGACAAAACATCCGGCCCATCCTTTGAGGAGACCTTCATGCACAAACTGTCTGTCTTGATCGCTTCCGCTTGGGCCCTCTGTCTGCCTGCGATATTATTTGCACCCGCTGCGATGGCCCAACCTCTTGTTCTTGGATGGGAAGACTTGGTGCCTGAACCGTTCACCGGCAAACGCATCGTGATGCCGCAGCAGGACGAGCGTCTGGGCAAACCGAAGGCAAAGGACTTTCAGGTGAGCGAAGAAGAACTCAAAGAGTTCTTGGGTGAGGTTGAGTTCATGCGAGACATGCAACCTCGTGGGGCGCAGCTTGTCGGAAGTCTTGATGGCAAAGTTGTGCGCATTCCCGGTTATGTGACGCCGGTGGGCTTTGATGGCGATGACATCACGCAGTTTCTGCTGGTGCCGTTTTTGGGTGCCTGCATCCACGTTCCGCCGCCGGCTGCCAATCAGATCATCTACGTGAAGAACGCAAAAGGGTTGAAGCTGGAGCAGGTGTGGGAGCCAATTTGGCTAACTGGTACGCTGACAACGAATTCTGTTTCAACGATACTCGCCGACGTCGGGTACACGATGAATGTGGGTTCGGTTGAGCCTTATGAAGAACTCGGCGACAACGTTAAAGAAATTCACTAACGGCGATTTCGGCTTCTTATAAGCACTAATTGGCACCAGCCCGTTGTTTCAACCCGCTTTTCCTCTCACCCAAACGTCGGCGGTTCAATAGGCGCCGTTTTGGGCGATCAGCGGGTGCGTAAGCGTAGGGTCAAAATTAGTGGCCGCTTGGAGTTCGCAGACCGTACCATTTGTCTTTGACAGCGTTGAAGTGCGCTACAGGTTTATAGTGGCGAACTTGGAGGCCGATGCGTCGGCTGTTTAGAACGCCCATGGCAGAAAACAGACCGTAAGCGGCAACAACCTTGTCACGTCTCGCCTGATTGAGTGAAATTTGCGCATTCAATAGATTGCTTTGCGCTTCCAACACGTCCAACTGCGTGCGTTGGCCCACATTGCGCTCTTCCGTGACACCGTTCAGCGCCAGACGTGATGCGCTGACTTGCGCTTGGCCGGACGTGATCGACGCTTTCGCGCTGGTGAACTGTGCAAAGGCTGCAACAACAGCTCGGCGAACGGCATCCCGCGCTTGATCGATCTCGATACGACGCTGGCCGACGGTTTGTTTGTTTTGACGAATTTCAGACGCGACCCGGCCGCCTTGGTAAAGCGGGACCGACAGATTGACAGTAGCGCTGGCAGTGCCTGCGCGGTCACCAGACGTCGTGCTGTTGTAGCGCTGTTGCGCTTGCCCACGAACGGAGAGTTCCGGCAGGAGCTGACCCTCTGACGTTTTCACATTAAACGCCGCTACGTCGAGCAAGTGTTCTGTCGCCTTGACACTGGGATGCTCCACAACGGCGGAGAGGATCGCGTTGTCCAAAGAGTGAGGCAGAAGCCGCGATGGCACTGCTGGTGTTCGCAGACGAGACGGGGATCTGCCCACGACCTCGCGGTAGACTGCCCTGGTGGAAGCCAAGCTGGCTTGCGCCGCCGCCAGTTGGGCGCGCGCCAAAGCAAGTTGTGCATCGCTTTGCGCCAGATCGGTACGGGTGCCTTCACCCACTTCCAGCCTTGCCCGCGAGGAACGCACTTGTTCGCTCAAGAAATCGATATTGGATCGGCGCAGGCTCACAAGCCGCTGTGCCTGCACAACATCGGCAAACGCGCTGGCTGCGTTGAACAGCGTGTCTTGCTCAACATTGCGCAAAGACTCGCGGCTGGCGCGCACGCTGGCACGGGCAGCTTTGATGGAATTGATGGTCCGGAAGCCGCGAAACAAAGACTGGTCAATCGTCACACCAAAACCGTAAGGCCGCAGCGACGTGCGGGTGGTGCCCACGCGGGGCGTGTTTCGGACTGTGGAGGAAAATCCAAGATCAGCGGCAAAGTTAATCTGTGGCCGCAGGAAAGACTTAGCCTGTGGTACGGCCTCATCCGCCGCACGCGTGGCGGCGCGCTGTGCGTTCAGCGTGGAGTTGGAATCGTAGGCTAAGGCCATCGCCTGGTAGATCGAATCCGCCTGAGCGATAGGAGCTGCCAACACCCATGCCGCTGCCGCCATACCGAGTTTTCCTGAGGTCAGATTTATTGCCAAAATTCCACGCCACACACGAATCGCGGGTCGATGCTGCACCCACTCATTGTTTAATTAAGTGTTGCTTACTTTTTCTGGATCGCGAAGACAAACCGTTCCCGTCACTATATGCCATTTTTAATGTGCTGGTGTTGCGCTATGGCCATGAGAAAAACTCCGTTTCGGGCTCGCGATACGGTTTCATACTGGAACAGCGTAGCCTGCATTGCGGATGGATTGTTGAAGGAGGCCGATTTTGGCTGATCAGATTGATACCGATGATTTGCAGGCTGATACCCCGCTTGAAGGGACAGTGGCCGTGTCTGTGCGGAATAGAATCGGAACGATCACTCTGTCCCGTCCCGATGCGCTGAACGCCTTTAACGCTGCGCAACGGGCCAGTTTATACAATTCAATCAATGATTTGCAGAATGACGAAAACGTTGGCGCAATTATTGTCACCGGGGCAGGGCGTGGTTTCAGCGCTGGTGCGGATCTGCGAGAGCAAGGCGGATCGGACAAGAAACCCAGTGAGCGTTTGCTTGAGGAATACGCTCCGTTTTTGACAGCGATTGCCGAGTGCCCAAAGCCCGTGATTGGTGCGATCAACGGGATTGCTGCTGGCATCGGCGGCGCGCTGACGCTGGCCTGCGACATTGTTGTGATGGCACGTTCCTCGTCGATTTATCTCGCTTTCTCGGCCATAGGCCTCGTGCCGGACGGTGGTATGACGTGGCATCTTCAGCGCCAATTAGGCCATCGGCGCGCGTTTGAAATTATGGCGTTGGGCCAGCGCATTGAAGCGGCAACTTGTCTGGAACTGGGCTTGGCCAACCGCGTGGTGGATGATGAGGCTGTGCTTCCCGCCGCCGAAGGATTGGCGAGAGAGCTTTTGGAGCGGGCACCGCTGTCGCTTCAATACACCAAAGAGGCGCTGAAAGCGGCGGCGGCATCGACGTTGCAGGAGGCCATCGGTACTGAAGCCGCGCTGCAAGACAAGGCAGCCGCAAGCGCTGATCACAAGGAGGGACGCCAAGCCTTTCTTGAAAAGCGCAAGCCGGTCTGGAAAGGGTGTTGATGGCTTCTTCCACCCACTCTAACCCCGTACCCTCGCGTCTATACGCCTTGCAAGAAAAGCCGGTCTTCGCCGTCGCCCCTATGATGGATTGGACGGACCGGCATTGCCGCTATTTCCACCGGCTGCTGACGAAATCGGCTTTGCTGTATACTGAAATGGTGGTGGCTGATGCGATTATTCATGGGGATGTGGAGCGTCATCTCGCGTTTGATGCCAGTGAGCACCCGCTAGCTGTCCAACTGGGCGGAAGTGACCCGGCAAAGCTCGCCCAAGTGGCCAAGGTTTGTGAACGCTGGGGCTATAATGAGGTCAATCTCAATGTCGGCTGCCCTTCCGACCGTGTGCAGTCGGGCACATTTGGCGCCTGCCTGATGCGGGAACCGGACCTGGTGGCGGACTGTGTTGCGGCCATGAAGGATGTGGTTTCGATACCGGTGACCGTGAAGTGCCGGATCGGCGTGGACGATCAAGACCCAGAAACCGCGTTGGACACCTTGGCCGATGCCGTGTTTGCACAAGGGTGCGATGGACTTTGGA
>JBCBYZ010000004.1:0-54904 GCA_039815595.1 Pseudomonadota bacterium
GCGCTTCAACTGCTTCAATCTCGTTGAGCGCCGGATCATCTAGGCGACGCATTGCGTCATCCACGTCCGTTTTCTTGATACCGGCACTGTCTGACGGTTCGGCTTCTTGTGAGGCAAAACTGCGCGTTTGCGCCTCATCATCCCTCTTGGCGTCAGCGCTTACGCTGGCACGATCCTGATCCGTGACGGTCTTCGCCACTTTTTCCACGACCGCGTTGGGCTGCACCAAAGGCTGCATAAAGGCTTTGTCGTAGAGCGGCTTCACAGCCTTGTGGATGCCGTAAGCGTTGGCTTGTCCAACCACCACGCCGTCAGCAATCAGCTTGTTTTTCAACAGCTGCGCCACCCCCGCATCCAAATGCAAATGCCGTTGCAGCATGGCGGTGGTGCAGGAATTGTGAGCCCGCACGATCGTTTCTGCCCATTTGATAATAGGCGTGGCGGGCAAAACCGCACCGGATGAAACCGTAGCTGTGGCAGGTTGCAGGACGGACAGCGGCACAAGGCCGGACAAGGCCGCAGCACCGCCAAGCCGACTACCGATACGAAGAAAGGAGCGTCTGTTCATGTGAGGACAGATAGAACCAATTGCGGCGACGGCAAGGCGCCGCTCCTACGCATGAGACGCCAAGAGACGGTCACCTGCGCACTGGCTCGCTCATGGCCGGATCATTGTGCCACTCCCAATACGTGTCGCGAATGCGCTGCGTTAGCGGCCCAGCAGCATCGTTGGAGAAGACGCGGTCATTAATGCGCGTCACGGCCACAGGTCCGCCACCGGTTGTTGTGGCAAACACCTCATCTGCCTCTAAGAAAGCCTGAAACGAAATGTCTGTTTCGTGACATGCCAGCCCGTGGGCCGCACAAATTTCCATGGCGACTTTGCGGGTAATGCCCTCCAGCACGCCGGATCGCGGGGTTTTCACCACACCATCTTTGATCATGAACACGTTGAAGCCTGGACCTTCGGTGACAAGACCGTCAGCGTCCAACAGCAAGGTCGTATCAAACCCGGCCTCTTTGGCCTCAAACAGCCCTTGGGTGAAATCGCCCCAATGATAGTTCTTCGCTTTCGGGTCGACACTGTTGGACGCAATGCGCGCCACCTGATCCGGCACCATAAGATGCGCTCCACGCTCAATCACCTCCTCGAGAAACACCCAGACAAACGGCACACACCACGCATAAAAATGGTTCTCGCAAAGACGCGGATCGCGGCTGCCGGGAATAGTGGGTTGGCCGCGACTGGCCACCAGCGACACATAGGATCGCTCCAACCCCGAACGAGCGACAATCTGATGCAAGATGGCGCGCATATCCGCTTGGGTCTGCGGCACGCTCAACTTGCATTTTTCCAAACTGCGTCGAAAGCGCTCTAAATAGTCATCCATGCGAAAAAACCGGCCGTCCCAGACATGGACCACATCATAGGTGATGTCGGAATGGGTGAGCCCCCAATCCGTGACCGGAATAGCGGCCTGCCCGATGGGCAAGATCTCACCAGCCATCCAAGCCACGCCCTGGCTCCAGTCGATGCTGCTGTCTTCGTGATCAGAGTGCGTCCTCATATCGTGCGTCTCAGCAAGGGTCATACGGCATGGGTCCATTCGTTTTCGGGGCGCCTTGCTTTCAGGCGTCCAGTTTCACACTGTCGCTTCACAGGAATCATCGGCGCACGGCACCCTCATCCCCCATGACGACCGCTATCCGCATCATTGGCATAGACCCCGGTTTGCGCAACACCGGATGGGGCGTTGTGGACACACAAGGGTCCTCATTGCGTTTCGTGGCCGCAGGAACAGTGAAATCTGACAACAAAACCGATCTGGCCTCGCGCCTGTGCCAGTTGCATGACGGGCTGGCTGAAATCGTGCACTTGCATCAACCCCATGAGGCGGCGGTGGAAAACACGTTCGTCAACAAGGACGCAGGGGCGACACTGAAACTGGGCCAAGCCCGCGGCATCGCCATGCTGGTCCCCGCCCGCGCCGGACTGCAAGTGGCGGAATACGCGCCCAATGCCGTCAAAAAAGCAGTGATCGGCGTAGGCCACGGGAACAAAGATCAGATCAAACTGATGATCGGCATGTTGCTGCCCAAAGCATCTTTCGACAGCGACGACGCCGCCGATGCACTGGCCATCGCCATTTGCCACGCCCATCATCGCGGCGGCGCAAATGCCCGTATCGCCGCAGCTTCGACGTGATAAGCGATACAATGTTCTTGACATGTTCTAGTTTTTGCGCAAAGTAATACCGAGGAGGTATTACCATGCGCGTTACCAGCAAGGGCCAAGTCACGATACCAAAATCCATCCGCGAAAAGCTGGGCATTGAGCCGGGCGACGAGGTGGATTTTTTGGATCAAGGCCAAACAGTCAGCGTTATAAAAACCGATGAAGAAAAAAAACAAAATCGGAAGCTAGTCCGATTCGAAACCGCCTTGGAGAAATGGCGCGGCAAAGGCAAAAGCGGGATGACGACGCAAGATTATATGCACTTAGTTCGACCCAGCGATATTTCGGGATCCATGGGCAATGTGAAAGATCCTGGGGATGTTGATTGATACGAATATCCTACTCGACATAACGACAGACGACCCAATCTACAGCGAGTGGTCAATCGAAATGCTTCGGCGCCACTCTCAGTCCAAACACTTAGCCGTGAACCAAGTTGTTGTGGCAGAGCTTGCAGGTGAATTCGATGATTACAGTGAATTAGCCGAGTTTCTTGATCTTTTGGAAATAGAGCGGTCTGAAATTGGTTTCGAAGCAGCGTACGCAGCTGGTTTGGTGCACCTTGAATACCGTAAACGCGGTGGAAGCAGACTGCGGACATTGCCAGATTTTTTAATCGGAGCGCATGCATACAATTTGGGCCTGCCCATACTGACCCGCGACCCATCAGGCTTCCAAAGCTACTTCCCAACCGTCCCTCTCATCACCCCGGAAAGTCACCCGCTATGATCGGCAAATTGAAGGGCGTGGTCGATTCAGTTGGCGAGGACTGGGTGATTTTGGACGTGCACGGTGTCGGTTATCAGGTCCACTGTTCCACCCGCACGATGGGCACCCTTCCCGCATCGGGCGAGGCTGCAACACTGGCGATCGAAACCCATGTTCGGGAAACTGAAATCAAGCTGTTCGGCTTCACTGCCGATCTCGAACGGGAGTGGTTTCGCCTGTTGCAAAACGTTCAAGGCGTTGGTGCGAAAGTGGCCTTGGCGATTTTGGGCACACTTACACCGGGTGATTTGGCCTCAGCGATCGCGCTGCAGGACAAAGCCATGGTGTCCCGCGCGCCCGGCGTCGGGCCAAAGGTTGCCCAGCGCATTGTCGCGGAACTCAAAGACAAAGCGCCTGCCCTCTCCGGCGACGCATCCGGCACGATTGGATTGCAGCAGGAATTGGGCTCCGGCGTTGCCAACAGCGCGGTCCAAGACGCGGTCTCCGCCATCACCAATCTGGGTTATTCCAGCCAGCAAGCCAGCGCAGCAGTCAGCGCCGTATTGGCCAGCGCCGGTGAAGACGCGCCGAGCGCGACACTGATCCGTCTTGGCCTGAAGGAACTCAGCGCGTGAGCGAGACCAGAATTCTGGACGCTGAAAAGCGCGGCGAAGACCTCGATCAGGCCATTCGCCCAGAGCGGCTTCAAGACTTCACGGGGCAGGAGCAGGCACGCTCCAACCTAGGCGTTTTCATTGAAGCGGCTAAGCAACGCGGCGAAGCGCTGGATCATGTTTTGTTTGTTGGTCCCCCCGGCCTTGGCAAGACAACTCTCGCTCAAATCATGGCCAAAGAACTGGGGGTGAACTTCCGGTCCACTTCCGGGCCCGTAATCGCAAAAGCGGGTGACCTGGCCGCTCTTTTGACCAATCTGGAAGACCGAGATGTCTTGTTCATCGACGAGATTCACCGCCTCAATCCAGCGGTTGAGGAAATTCTGTATCCGGCGATGGAAGACTACCAACTCGATCTCATCATTGGGGAAGGCCCTGCCGCCCGCTCCGTCAAAATCGATCTGGCCAATTTCACCCTGGTGGCCGCAACAACCCGGCTCGGCCTGCTCACCACCCCTTTGAGAGACCGGTTTGGCATCCCCATCCGTTTGCAATTTTACACGGTGCCGGAGTTGGAACTCATCGTCGTGCGCGGGGCGCGCATCATGGGCATCGGTATTGAAGAAGAGGGAGCGTTGGAAATTGCCCGCCGCGCAAGGGGCACGCCACGGATTGCCGGTCGGCTTTTGCGCCGCGTGCGGGACTTTGCAATCGTTGCAGGCAGCGACAGGATAACACGCCTCATCGCGGACCAAGCCCTCAACCAATTGGGCGTTGATGCGATTGGCCTTGATGAGTTGGACCGCCGTTACCTCACCGTGATTGGCGAGAATTTTGGTGGCGGGCCGGTGGGCATTGAGACCATTGCCGCGTCCCTGTCCGAGCCGCGCGACGCCATTGAAGACATCATCGAGCCTTATTTGATCCAACAGGGGTTCATCCAGCGCACCCCCAGAGGCCGCGTGATGACACCCCGCGCCTTCGATCACATGGGCCTCGCCACCCCCCATTCCCTCGCCACCCGACAGGCAACTCTGTTTGAGGAAGGAGATGATTTATGATCATTCCGTTTTACAGAATGATCACAATAACGTATACATGATCATTACGTTTGCCGACCGCGATACCGAAAAACTGTTCAACGATAGTCCGGTGCGTCGATTTAGAGGCTTTGAACGGGCAGCGCAGCGAAAGTTGGCTATTCTGAATGCCGCAGACACGCTGGATGACGTGAGAAATCCGCCCGGTAACCGACTGGAAAAACTAACAGGCAACAGAAAGAGCCAACACAGTATCCGCATCAATCAACAGTGGCGGTTGTGTTTCAGATGGACCAGTGAGGGACCTCGTGATGTCGAAATTGTTGATTACCATTAGCAACTGAATTGAGTTAGCTCGATAAAGGAAAGCGAAGTTATGCTTGCACCTATCACACCCGGCGAGATTCTATTGGAAGAATTTTTGAGGCCCTTGGGGATCAGTCAAAACCGTTTGGCACGAGACATAGATGTGCCTGTGAGCCGTATTGCGGATATCATTCACGGTAAGCGCGCAATTTCAGCTGATACAGCGTTACGCCTCGCTAGAGCGTTTGGTGTTTCTGAAAAATTTTGGCTGAACCTGCAGAACGAGTTTGATTTGAGGCGTCTCAGAAACTCAACAGGCCCTTCAATCGAGGCAAAAATCCGCAAGTATGCGACCGCAGAGCTTTGACGGCACAACCCAACTCCGGAACCCTACACGAAGCGTCTCACACGCTGGTAGAGCGGGTGTATTTTGAACACACCGATTTTTCCGGCGTGGTGTATCACGGGCGGTATCTGGATTTTCTGGAGCACGGGCGCTCCGATTACGTGCGATTGTTGGGTGTGCACCATGGCGAAATGCAAGCCGGCGTCTATGGCGAGAGCTTAGCGTTCGCCGTCCATCACATGGAGCTGGAGTTCAAGTCGGCAGCGCGAATAGACGATGTTTTGCGCATTGAGACCGACCGGGGAACGCTGAGCGGCCTGCGTCTCACATTCCAGCAACGCATCTGGCGCGATGACACAGAGGTACTATGGGCGAAAGTCACCGTGGTGTTGATGAACCCGCAAGGAAAGCCGCGCCGTTTCCCGGCTGCATTGCTTCAAAAACTGGGAGCAAACACCCAGCCGAAACGGCTCAAGACGCCTGCGAATTCCTAACGCTTCATTAACCATAAATTCGGCACAGTGCTGCAATCGCAAAGGACCTTTGTGCGGTCACAGCCTCGTCACGCTTTGACCCCAATTAGCCCTAAACAAACCACTGGCGCACTGGGTGACGCCGTCTTGAAGGTGTGGACGGCAAACCATCGGTGAAACGGACCCCTGAGAGCTATGTTCGGCCCGATGCCCAAACCAGCTGCACAAGTGGTGCGGATGATGCGATCACGAATTTTTGCCAAGCTCATTTCAGGAAACCATTTGATGACCCGACCGGCCCGCACCACGGCATTTTTTTTTCAATCGGCGGCGGCGCTCGCTGTAGCCAGTCTGCTGCCCTCTTTGGCCATTGCGCAGACTGTTGAAAGCGGATCATTGGAAGCCACGGTCGACACGTCACTCATTGGCTTGTTCATGGACTCCGGCCTGGTGGTCAAGCTGGTCATGATCGGCCTTGTTCTGGCATCCGTCTGGTGCTGGGCCATCATAATCGACAAAAGCCTGCTGTTTAGCCGTACCAAACGGCAGATGAACCAGTTTGAACAAGTGTTCTGGTCCGGCCAAAGCCTTGAAGACCTGTACCGCACGTTGAGCGAACGCCCGCCCAACGGTATGGGTGCGCTTTTCGTGGCCGCCATGGGTGAATGGAAGCGTTCCTTCGAGCGCAATGCCCGTTCCCCAATCGGTCTGCAAACCCGGCTCGACAAGGTGCTGGATGTATCGCTTGCTCGTGAGATGGAGCGGCTGGAAAAAAGCCTGTTGTTTTTAGCAACGCTAGGCTCAGCCGCACCCTTTGTTGGGCTGTTCGGCACGGTGGTTGGCATCATGACTTCGTTTCAAGCCATCGCGGGCTCTAAATCCACCAACCTCGCAGTTGTGGCCCCTGGTATCGCCGAGGCGCTGCTCGCAACTGCGTTGGGTTTGCTCGCCGCTATTCCAGCCGTGATCGCCTATAACAAGCTTTCCGCCGACGCGGCCAAAATCAGCACGCGTCTCGAAGGGTTCGCCGACGAGTTTTCAGCCATACTTTCGCGGCAAATCGATGAAAGAAATGCCGCTGGGTAAGTCTCAGGAACCGAGCCAAGAAACGACCAAAAGGATCATCCCGCATGGGTATGTCAGTAGGACAGTCTGGTATTTCCGGTGGCCGCCGTCGGCGCGCCCGCCGCAACCAGCCGATGAGCGAAATCAACGTCACTCCCTTCGTGGACGTGATGTTGGTATTGCTGATCATCTTTATGGTGGCAGCCCCACTTTTGACTGTTGGCGTGCCGATTGATCTGCCGGAATCCCGTGCCCAGCAGCTCAACAGCGAAACGCAGCCCATCACGATTTCTGTGCGATCGGGCGGACAAGTGTTCTTGCAGGAAACCGAAATCACAACTGAAGAGCTGATCCCAAAACTGCAAGCCATCGCTAAGAATGGATATGAAGAGCGTCTCTACGTGCGCGGCGACAAAGCCACTGACTATGGCACAGTGATGCGCATTATGGGCGCGTTGAACGCAGCCGGTTACAAGAAGATCGGTCTCGTGACGTTGCAGGAACAGGGCAGCTAGTCGTGAAGCTCGGGGTAGCCACATCGCTGCTCGCCCATGGGGCCGTCTTGGGATGGGCCGTTGTGTCCGTCGCTGCGCCCAAGCCCCTTTCTGTGCCAGAGGTCGAGGCACTGCCCATCGATATCATTCCCATCGAAAGCATCACAAAAACGGTGCAGGGTGACCGCAATGCCAAGCCTGCAGAGGTGGTTGCGCCGTCACCCAAACAGACGAAAACTCCTCCAAAACCCGACACGCCAGAAGCGCAAAACATCGGTGATACGAACCGCGACGTAAAGGCGGAAGCGCCCAAAGTGACCAAGGCACCGCCGGTGGAAAAGGTCAGCGCGCCAGAGCCGCGTCCAGCGCCAACACCAAAGCCAAAAGCTCCTGAGCCGAAACCAGAGCCAGTGCCTGAACCCAAACCCGAACCGATCGTTCAGCCAACACCGGAACCGGCCCCAAAGACAGACATAGCCATGTTGTTGAAACAGACCGAACCGGTGCAAGAACCGCTGACACCCGAAGCGGAACCAGAAGAGCCACAGGAGCTGTTTGCAAAATTGCCCGATCTGGTACCCGCACCGAAGCGGCGACCCGAGCCGCCCAAGAAGGCACCACCCCCCACCAAGAAAGCCCTGCTAGACAAGCGCGAAACCTCAGCCGGTGGCGCAAAGCGCAACGAACGCAAAGCGGCACTGGGCACCAAAAAGGGCAACAACACTGCAAAGCTGTCCACCTCCGAGATCGACGCACTGCGCGGTCAGATTCAGGCCTGCTGGAATGTTGGCGCTTTGGCGGGTAGCGACGATGCTGAAAATCTGCGCGCCCGCGTGGAGTTCAGCCTCAACCGCAACGGCGAGATTGACGGCAGACCAACCGTGAAAGCGACAGGCGGCAACGCCCGCGCAAACCGTACATTCGCAGGCAGCGCAAGACGCGCCGTCATCCGGTGCGCACCCTATCGATTGCCCGCCGATAAATTTGAAACCTGGTCCGATGTCGCGGTGAATTTTTCGCTCGCCGACATGCTAGAATAAGACCGGATGTAACAAGAGATCATCATGTACAGTCTTTCGTTATTTGGCCGCTCATCGGCAGCATTGCGTTTCGCTTTTGCACCTTTCCTGTTGGCGGCTGCGCTTATTTTTTCCTTGGTCCATGCGGCACAGGCGCGGGTTGAGATCGACATCACCAAAGGCAATGTCGAACCGCTCGCCATCGCCATCCCGGAATTCTTGAGCGACAACCAGTTGGGCCGCGACATCGCCAATGTTGTCACTGCCAACCTGCAACGCTCCGGCCTCTTCAGACCGTTGGACCGCGCCTCCTTCATTCAACAGATTACCGACACCAATGCGGTTCCGCGCTTTGCCGATTGGACGGCCATCCAAGCCCAAGCCTTGGTAACAGGGCGCGTGGTCAGCGAAGGTGGAGGTCGCTTCCGCACCGAGTTTCGGCTGTGGGACACCTATGGCAACGAACAGATCATCGGCCAGCAATACACCACCGATCCCAACAATTGGCGCCGCGTTTCACACATCATATCGGATGCGATCTACAAAGCCTTGACCGGCGAAGATGGATATTTCGACACTCGCATCGTGTTCGTCAGTGAGACGGGACCGAAAAACAAGCGGGTGAAACGACTGGCCATCATGGATCAGGATGGGGCCAATGTGCGCAACCTGACCACCGGCAGAGATCTTGTTTTGACGCCACGGTTTTCGCCGTCGCGCCAGGAAATCACCTACATGTCTTTTGCCGGTGATCGTCCCCGCGTGTACCTGCTGCAGATCGAAACCGGTCAGCGCGAAGTGGTTGGCAACTTCACCAATATGACGTTTTCCCCGCGCTTTTCGCCGGACGGACAGCGAGTTATCATGAGCCTCCAACAGGACGGTAACGCCAACATTTACACGATGGACTTGCGGTCCCGTCGCACAACGCGCCTCACCAACACAGCCGCCATCGACACGTCACCCTCATACTCACCGGATGGCAGTCGCATCGTGTTTGAATCCGACCGTGGCGGTCGACAGCAACTCTACGTGATGAGCGCAAATGGCGGCAACCCAAACCGCATTTCCTTCGGTGCGGGCAGTTACTCCACTCCCGTATGGTCCCCCCGTGGCGATCTCATCGCCTTTACAAAAAGGGCGGGCGGCAAGTTCTTGATCGGTGTGATGAAAACCGACGGCTCTGGCGAACGCATCCTGACAGAGGGTTTTCACAATGAAGGACCAACATGGGCGCCCAACGGTCGTCTTTTGATGTTCTTCCGGGAAACACCGGGAGCCAGTGGTGGACCGCGCCTCTATACAATTGATCTGACTGGCCGCAACGAACGGCGCGTTCAAACTCCCGCGTTCGCATCAGACCCGGCTTGGTCACCGCTTTTGGACTAGACTGTCCCGCAGCAATTGCGGTTATCCGGCTTCGACGGCACTCAGCAGGCTTCGCATATCGGGCGGTAGATCGGCGGTAAAGTGCACGGTCTCGCCTGTTCCCGGATGACGAAATCCCAGCGTGCGCGCGTGTAGGGCCTGCCGTCGAAAATTCAGCATCACCGCCTGCGCAGCGTCCCCCAAACGGTTAACCCGCGTGAAAAACTGACGGCCGTATTCGGCATCCCCCAAAAGGGGATTGCCGATATGAGCCATGTGAACGCGGATCTGATGGGTACGCCCCGTCTCCAACCGGCACTCAATCAGCGACACGAGAGCATCGCTCTTGGCGTCTTCAAACCGCTGCTCAACCTCATAGTGGGTGATGGCGTGTTTGGCATCAGAACTGGTCTGCGGCACGACACCCCGCCGCTGACGGTGATGCGGGTCACGACCCAGATAGGTTTCAATCGTACCGCGCATGCGCGGGGGGGCGCCCCACACCAGCGCTTGGTAGCTGCGTTCCAGCGGGCCGGTTCTCCCGTGGTCGGCAAACTGTTCCTGAAGATCGATATGAGCCCGGTAGCTCTTGGCCGCCACCATCACACCGCTGGTCTCTTTATCAAGGCGGTGCACAATGCCCGGTCGCTTCACGCCGGCAATGCCCGGTAGCCCGCCTTTACAGTGGTGCAGCAACCCGTTCACCAACGTACCACTCCAATTGCCCGGAGCAGGGTGAACAACCATACCGGCTTCCTTGTTGATGATGATCAAATCATCATCTTCATGCAGGATCGAAAGCGGGATCGGTTCCGGCAGCGGCGTTGCATCTTCGGCAGGTGGCATCTGAAAACGCACAACATCGCCCACTGCAATCTTGGTGCTGGTGCCTCTGGGAACACGGCCATTGATTGTCACCAATCCCTGCCGGACCAGCGTCTGCACGCGGGCACGGGAAAGATCATCCGGCGCATTGGCCGATATAAACAGATCGACCCGCTTACCATCGGCGGAGTGCGGAACCTCCAACACGGTCATTTCCGCCGCACCATCGCCTTCCACCGGATTGCTTTTATCGTTGGTCAAACGACCCTCTTCCCTATCTCAGCGGCTGCCGCTATCACCCACCTTCAGTGTCAACGTCACACCGTCAAAAAAAGCCCAGTCCCACCATGCCAGCATCGAATTCAAACCGTGTCCAAGACGATGAACCCCTGGACCCGAAAGTTGAGGCCATTCGTCAAAAGATGGTGCGCCTGCTCATGGTGTCGGGCGGTATCATGATGGTGGGTCTTGTGACGGTTCTGATCGCCATCGTCTACAAGCTCAATCAGGATTCGACAGCCACCGCAAACACCGGGCCGGTTGCCAGCCCAGTCATCGCCGGTCCGTCTCTCTTGCTCAAAGTACCGGAGGGCAGCACCGTTACGTCAAGCAGTATCACATCACAGGGTTTGGTCATCACACTGACGGACCGCACAGGCTCACAGAGCATACGCCTCTACAATGGCGACGGCGCGCTTGTTCGTACTTTCGAAATACAAGCAACCGAGTAAAACAGCGACCGGCGTTGCCCCCACTTCCGCCGAGACCACACAGAGTTAACGCCGCCCGCCGCTAGGCGGCAGGCATGGCCCGCTCGACGATGCGAGCCCAGTAACTGGAGCCGGTCGGAATAGCTTCGTCATTGAAGTCATACTCTTCGTGGTGCAGCCCGGCGGTGTCACCATTGCCCATGAAGATAAACGCGCCGGGGCGCTCTTCCAGCATGTAGGAAAAATCCTCACCGCCCATCACCGGCAACTGGTCCACATTGACGCGAGCGTCGCCGACGACTTCACGGGCAACGTCGGCTGCAAAGTCGGTCTGATCCGCGTGGTTGAAGGTGACGGGATAGCCCTCTTTGATATGGATTTTCACCTTCGCGTCGTGAGCAGCTGCGATCCCTTCAATCAAGGTTTTCATACGGGCGTGCACCAATTTGCGGACTTCACTATCCAGCGTGCGGATCGTCCCGTAAAACTGGGCTTCCTGCGGTATCACATTATAGGCCTTGCCCGCGTGGATCGCGGTCACGGTCACCACGGCTGACATGAGCGGATCGACATTACGTGAGACGATCGATTGAAGCGCCTGCACCATCTGGGTCGCGATGATGATCGGGTCCGTGCCTTTGTGTGGCATAGCGGCGTGGGCACCCGTGCCCTCAACATCAATCGTGAACTCATCTGTCCCCGCCATAATCGGGCCCTGGCGAATGGCGAACTCACCCACGGGAAGACCTGGCATGTTGTGCAGCCCGTAAACCTCCTGAATGCCAAACTTATCCATCATACCGTCATCACACATGGCTTTGCCGCCAGCGCCACCCTCTTCGGCAGGTTGGAAAATCACCACAGCAGTGCCATCAAAATTGCGCGTCTCGGCGAGATATTTCGCGGCACCCAACAGCATGGCTGTGTGGCCGTCGTGACCGCAGGCATGCATTTTACCTTCATATTTTGATTTGTGCGGCAGATCACGCTTCTCGACGATCGGCAGCGCATCCATGTCGGCCCGCATTCCGACCACCCGCCCGGAGTCGGACTTCCGCCCTTTGATGACAGCCACCACGCCAGTGCGTCCGACTTGTTCCACGATCTCATCAACGCCGAAAGCCCGCAGCTTTTCAGCAACATAAGCGGCCGTCTCTTCAACATCGTATAGAAGGCCGGGGTGCTGGTGGATGGTCTGACGCCATTCCGTGATTTCATCGTGAAAGTCAGAAATGCGGTTGTTGACGGGCATGGATGCTGGGTCCTGAAAGTATGTTGGGTGCACATAAGATGCGTCCGCGCAGGCACCCGCGCAAGGGCAGACGCCTATCACAAAGACAATAGGACGCGGAAAACCTCAAACGGCACAGGCAGATCAGAACAAAGCTGCGACAACCGGCCCATCGCACCCCTGACCGGTTCATGTAACACGCTGGAAGCCGACCGCGCACATTTCGCTCCAACCACGCCCCACCCACACAATGTCCAAAGCAGCTCTCATTTTCCCGCACCAACTGTTCATCGATCACCCCGCATTGGAAGGCAAGCCAGGCGCGATTGTCCTGTTGGAAGAGCCGCTGTTTTTCGATGACGCGCGCTACCCGGCCAAATTTCACAAGCAAAAACTCGCTTATCACCGCACCACGATGACGCGCTATGCGGTACACTTGGACGGCGAAGGGTTTGCGGTAGAGCACGTGCATACGCGCAGAAGCGAAGCGTTTTTGAAGGAAGAAATTGCCCGTCTCAAAGCACGTGGCACGACCGAATTGATTGTTGCCGATCCCCACGATTTTACAGTGTCAAAAAGGCTGCACGAAGCTGCAAGCGAAGCAAGCATCCCGCTTGAGATTGTACCCAGTCCAGCCTTCATCAACACACCAGACCTCAACGCCGAATATCGTGCTGGCAAAAAACGCTGGTTCATGGCGGACTTCTACAAATGGCAACGCAAGCGCCTCGCCATCATGATGGACGAGAATGGAGAGCCAGAAGGTGGACAATGGTCGTTCGATGAAGACAACCGAAAAAAAGTGCCCAAAGCCAAATTGGCAGACGTGCCTTTTGTCGCGCCCAGAAACACAGATGAGTGGGACGACGCGACCCTTAAAGACACCCACAAAACATGGCCTGATCACCCCGGCTCAATCGCAAACCTGTTTTACCCAACAGACCATGGGGGCGCAGCGGAATGGCTAGACCGTTTCTTGCACCAGCGGTTTGCAAGCTTTGGCGATTATGAAGACGCGATTGTGGAAGGTGAGAATTGGCTTTGGCACAGCGTGCTCACACCGATGCTGAATATTGGTCTGCTTACGCCCCGCCAAATCGTAAACGCCACGTTGGAACATTGCCAAAAGCACGATGTGCCCATCAATGCCCGGGAGGGTTTTTTGCGTCAGATCATCGGCTGGCGTGAATTCATGCGGGCGACTTATGATGATCTGGGCGTCACCATGCGCACGACAAATCACTGGAACCACACAAACCCCATGCCTGCCGCGTTTTATGATGGGACAACTGGTATTGACCCCATCGACGACACGATCAAACGCATATTGGGCACGGGCTATTGCCACCATATCGAACGGCTCATGGTGCTTGGTGGCTTCATGTTCTTGTGTGAGATCGACCCGGATGACATCTACAAATGGTTCATGGAGATGTTCATTGATGCTTATGACTGGGTGATGGTGCCCAATGTCTACGCCATGAGCCAAAACGCCGATGGCGGCCTCATCACAACTAAACCTTACTTTTCAGGCTCAGCCTACGTGAAGAAAATGAGCCATTACAAACACGGCCCATGGGCCGACACATGGGACGGACTGTACTGGCGATGGATCTGGAATCATCACGAAATGTTGGCCAAAAACCCTCGTTGGGCCATGATGGTGAGCCAAGCCAAGAAAATGAATGATGAAAAACGCGCCAATCACATTCGAAATGCGGAAGATTTTAGATCATCTTTTCAATGAATTAATGCGGATGCGCACGAAACCTTTCTGAATTTTAATGCTGTTCACACCCACTTTATCGTAATTTTACGATGAAATCCTCGATCCGCACCCTATATCAAGCTCACGGAAGGCAAAGCCCAGAGGGAACCTTCTAGGGTGCAGGACCGTTATTTTATGGTTCCGCAGCAAGGAGAGGACTAAAAATTATGGCCAACACACTCCCAACAATTTCCGCCAGCGGCAACGGCCTGCAGCGTTACATGGAAGAGATCCGCAAGTTCCCCATGTTGGAGCCGCAGGAAGAGTACATGCTCGCCAAGCGCTATGCCGAGCACGACGATACCGGTGCCGCCCACAAAATGGTGACAAGCCATCTGCGCCTCGTGGCAAAAATCGCCATGGGATACCGCGGCTATGGCCTTCCCATTGGTGAAGTGATTTCCGAAGGCAATGTCGGCCTTATGCAGGCGGTCAAAAAGTTTGACCCCGAAAAAGGCTTCCGCCTGGCAACCTACGCCATGTGGTGGATCAAAGCCTCGATTCAGGAATATGTGCTGCGCTCGTGGAGCCTTGTAAAAATGGGCACCACCGCCAACCAAAAGCGGCTCTTCTTCAACCTGCGCAAACTCAAGGGGAAGATGAAGGCTCTGGAAGACGGCGAGCTGAAGCATGACCATGTCGAGAAGATCGCATCGACCCTGGGCGTGTCCGAGGAAGAAGTGCGCTCCATGAACCAGCGCCTGTCGGGCGACGCGTCCTTGAATGCCCCCATCCGGGCGGCAGAAGGTGAAGCTGGCCAGTGGCAAGATTGGTTGGTCGACGAATCCGAAAGCCAGGAAGCTACGCTGATCCAACAGGATGAAATGGAAGTGCGTCGCGAAATGCTGGCGGATGCCATGGACGTCTTGAATGAGCGCGAGCAACGCATCTTCGTGGCCCGCCGTCTCAGCGAAGACCCGCTGACACTTGAACAGTTGTCCGGTGAGTTTGATATCTCCCGCGAGCGCGTGCGCCAGATTGAGGTGCGGGCTTTTGAGAAGGTTCAAAAAGCCATGGTCACCGCCGCTAAGGAGCTGGCCAAACCGGCCGCTCAACTCGAAGCCCACTAAGGCCTCCAAAATACCCAACCCGCCGGATCAATCCGGCGGGTTTTTTCATGCCCACCAACCAAAAATCGAATTAGGATTTTCCCATGTCTGCCCCCACAGCCCTCGTTCCATCCCATCCCGTTCCAGCCTTGAGCGGCCCCCTTGTTGGCGGCGGTACGTGGGACGGCCCCACTGCCAAAAGCGAGAACTTCACACTCGTCGTATTTTATCGCGGCTACCACTGCCCAAAATGTCGTGAACAATTGCACGAATTGCGCGACCATCTTGACGCCTTTGCTGAGACCGGCACCAACGTTGTGGCCGTCTCCATGGATCCGCAGGACCGTGCCGAGAAAACCAAAGACGAATGGGAAACCGGCGCATTACCCCTCGTCTACGGCGCAACCGTTGAAGACGCCAAAGCATGGGGTCTGTTCCTGTCCCGCAGCCGGGGCATGACCTCCATCGGCGTTGAGGAACTGTCGATCTTCAACGAGCCTGGAATGTTCTTGATCAGAAACGACGGCACACTGTTTGCTTCCTGGGTGCAGACGATACCCATGGCCCGCCCACCGGCAGCAGGCATTATCGGCCTGATCAAATTTGTGCTCGACAAAGGCTACCCGCCGCGCGGCGACGTGACGGACGCATAAGCACAAAACAACTTGGCAGACCTTACATCATCCCTTCCCTTACCCGCGTTTCGCGATAATTTGCGAGACGATGGGTTTGGGGATGGACCAGATGGACAAGCGCCTAAGCATTGATGGAGCGGTGGTTCTGATCACCGGGGCAGGCCAAGGCATTGGCTTGGAACTCGTGAAACAAACGCTTCAACGCGGCGGCCTGCCCATCGCCGTGGAGCGCGATACAGACACCATCACCGGGCTCAAGGAGGTCGTTGGCGACAGGGGCGACGTTTTTCAAACGGACGTTACGGAAGCAGCCGCCATGCAAGCTCTGGTAACCTCCACCTGCGCGCGGCGCGGCGGCATCGACATCGTAATCGCCAATGCGGGTATCGAACGCATCGACCCGATCCAAGACATGTTACCGGAGACATTTGAGACCGTCATGGAAACCAATCTTTTGGGTGTCTATCGAACCTTCAAACCGGCGCTTAACAGTGTGATAAAGCGCAACGGTCACATCGTAGCAGTCTCGTCAGTTTCAGCACTCGTTCCGTTTCCAATGGCTGCCGCCTACTCAACGTCGAAAGCAGGTGTGAGCATGTTGATGCGCGCTCTGCGCATGGAAATGAACGGCAAGGGCGCGACTGCGGGTGTTTGCTATTTCGGTTTCGTGGAGACGGGAATGGTCGACCGCATCTTCTCCAAAAAGCTTTTGGTCCGGGCTCTGGATCGGTTCCACGCCCCCCTGCTCGGTACACGCCCTCGCATTTCCGCACGCACGGCTGCAGCAAAAGTGTTGGACGGCATCGAGAAGCGCAAAGCGCGGATCTACGCACCGTCCATGGTAAGGCTCACTTTTATGATGCAGGGCTTTTATGGATTGCTGGACGATATAGCCGCAAAGCACACCATGCGGCGCGGCAATCTCATTAGCCAACACCGAATGGAAAAGAGGGCGCAGAAGTCAGAATAGCTCCCCCATGAGGATCGGCCCAACCCTTCAAATGGAGCAAGGGTCAGGCCAAACCTCCGTCAATTGGTAGGCTACTTCAATTCGACCGCATAACTTTCCAGCGGCGGTATGGATTTGATCAAGCCCGCTTCTTTCATAAACACTGCAAAGCGCTCGTAGCGACCGGAATCGAGAGCCGAAGGGCGCTTGGCAAAGCGCGGAAGCGTGTCCACCCATGCGCGACGGTTCAGTTCATTGTCGAGGTCAGGATAAGCCTTCAAGAAATCAACCAGCGCTTCGTCGGGATGATTGGTCAACCAGAGCGTGGCTTCTTCGACGGCGCGCATGAAGGGCACCCAACGCTTGTCGTTCAAACGATCATTCTTCACCACGAAGATCAGTTCGTCGTAAACGGGAACAGCATTTTCTTCCGGGTAAAACGCGAGACCCGGACGCTTTTCGATGTCCAACTGGTTCATCTCAAAATTGCGGAACGCACCGATAACGCCGTCAACAGCGCCGGAGATCAGGGATGGAGACAGCGCAAAATTGATGTTGATCAATTCCACATCCGAGAGGCTCAGCCCCTCAGTTTTCAACATGGCTGCCAGCAGCGCATCCTCAAACCCACCGACTGAGAAGCCAACTTTCTTACCCTTCAAATCGGCAATCGACTTGATGGGGCCGTCTTTCAAAACCACCAGCGAGTTAAGGGGCGTTTCAGCCAGCGTGCCCACACGCGCAAGCGGCAAACCTTCCGAGACCTGCACGTGCAGTTGCGGTTGGTACGAAATCGCGATGTCGCTTTGACCAGCTGCTATCAAACGGGGCGGTGCGCTTGGATCGGACGGAGCGACGAGTTCAACCTCAAGACCGTATTTTTCAAACAGGCCACGGGTCTCCGCAATCACCAGAGGCGCATGGTTTGGATTTACAAACCAATCCAAAAGCACCTGCACCTTGTCGGCAGCACGGGCCGGACCAGAAAACACGGCCAGACTGACAGCAAGGGCCAGACACAGTGCGCAGAGGCTGCGGGTTAAAGTGTAGAGACGGGACATTAAGGTTCTCCTTTGCATGTCAAAAAGCGGTGCGGTCCGTTTGCGGAACCCAAAAGATGAGACGGTCGAGAACGGTGTCCACGATCAAGCGCAGCACCAAAACCATGGCAATCAGCACAACCAAACCGGCAAAGACCGTGTCAGTCTGCATGCGGGCGTTTGCCTGATTGATGACATAGCCAATGCCGCCGCTGGCCCCCACCCATTCGCCCACAATTGCACCGATGGGAGCAACCGTGGTGGCAACACGAAGCCCGGAAGCAAAAGCGGGCATGGCCGCTGGCAGGCGTACTTTCCAAAGCGTTTGCAAACGCGAGGCTCCGTAAAGGCGTGCAAGATCGACAAATTCCCGGTCGGTTCGCTGCAGGCCATCGCTGAAAGCCGAAGCCACAGGGAAGTAGATGATGATCGTGGCCATCGCCACCTTCGAGCCCATACCAAGGCCGAACCAGAGAATGAGCATGGGTGCGATGGCAAACACTGGCAGCGCCTGAGATGCGCTAACAATCGGCATGATGTTGCGTCGTGCAAACGGCGAAGCATTGGCGATAAGAGCGGTAGCGACACCAAGAACCGTACCTATAAACAGACCTAGAAGAATTTCGGTGAGCGTGATACCAGCATTACGCCACAGCATGCTGCGTTGTTCCCACAGCGCTTCTGCAACGCGTTCAGGCCCGGGAAAGATGAAAGCGGGTGGCTGAAACACTTGGACCGCGAGCCACCAGACAACCAACACAACGACCAACAAATTGATAGCGCGCACAAAGGGCTGCCATCCCAAAGCGAGGTTGCCCGCCCCCCAAAACGCGCTGCGCGTGGGGGTTCCCGCAAACCTGTCAGATGAGTTTGGCGTAGCAGACCGCACTTGAGACCCAGCTCCTGTGACTCACATGGCAGGATCGGATACCGGAAACGGGTTTGACGCAGGTGTCTGGCATATCGGCAGGCGCCCACCTAGAGCGTGCCGTGTGTCCTGTCCCTTCGCCGGCATGACCCGGATCAGGTTCCCGATCGCTTGTTGAAAAACGATCAAGGGTTCGGCTCAGCCATCTCAGCCCGCACACTCCGCGCGGACACCCCTTGGAACTATAAGTCTTGTGAAGAACCTGTCACAAAATGGCAAGAGCTTGCACTAACAGGCAACTGCACCTGACACGTGTTTGTTTTTACTGCGCAGCCCAAGCGGCGAAGACCTCTTCAAACACCGCATCGCCCGGGACACCTTTTTCGATGGTCACCAACGCACGTCTGCCCGTGCGGTATTGGACAGGAATATCGATCCAACCACGGGATTTGAGCAGATTCTCATTGGCCTCTTTGGCCTGATCCAAATTGTTAAGCGCAATCAGAAAAATGCCATCCGCAATGCGGGCGGGCACGGCCACCAACTGGTCACCACGGCTCTGCTCGGTTTCCTTCATCACAAAACGGTTGATCTCGTTGATGTTGCCGCCCGGGAAGGTATCAGGAACGGCAAACACCAAATCGATCAAATGGCTGGCGGGCAAAGCCGGATCGGCATTGCGCTTCAACGTCATGATCAAAACAAGGCCGCGCTCCGGCACTTCAACCCGCGCACGAATGGCAGGCTCTGCCGGCTGACCGGAGACGGGCGCTTCTTGCACCACACTCCACACCACGCGACCGATATCAGCCGTATTGCCGCCGCCTGCACCGGCCTCTTCGTACAAGAACGCCTTTTGGGCGACGACGGGCGCACCGGACGTGTCGGTGGTCGCGGCCGGCTCGGAGGCTGTATCAGTGTTGAGTGCAGTCTGCGGCGCATCATCGGTAGACAGTTGCGGCGCTATCTGCGGCACAACGGCGGGGGATGATGGGTCGCCGTCGGTCGTCAACCGGTCATCAATTTTAGGCTCTGGCGGCTCTGGCTCTGACGACGCAGGCTCCGGTGTAATTGTGATTGTTCGAACCGGATTGGGCTTTGCAAAATCATCACCGCCCAAGCCCACAGCCGACAAAAGCGTATCGCGGTTGCTGTATCCGGCATAGCCAACGCCACCGATCAACAACGCACCCAAAACACCCAAAATGATGGGTTTCATGTTGCGACGAGGTTTTCGTGCAGGTGGCGCGTATCCGGGCGCGGGGGGGATGGTAAGCGTTTCATCCATCTCATTGAAAGACGGTAGATCATGCGCGCCCGGCGGCATTGGCGCAGCTGTAGGTGCCGGAGGCGGCGCGTAAAGCGAGTCCTGCGCCGGATCAGAATAGGCCGCAGGAGCCGGCGGAGCGGCTGGTACAGATTGTGCGCCAGCCTGCGTCGAGGCCTGTTCCAAAAAGGCTTCAAGTTCTTTGGCCGGGTTCACAGCAACAGGCTCTGCCGGGGCCGCTATGCCGGCCATGTCCGGCAAAGGTGGTGCAGCAGGGGGTGGGGGCGGTGCAGGGTTGGCAGCCGTGGTTGCCTGAACGGCAGCTTCCCACTGCTCCGGGGTGGGATCAAAATTGAATTCCGCAGGATCAACGGAAGCGGCTTGCGGCGGCGTTTCCACAACGGGGGCAGGTGCCTGTGGTTCAGGCACCAATTCTGGCAGAGGGTCAGCAGCCATGGGTGCCGGTTGCTCGATAACAGGCTCTGCGGACCCAGGATCATAAACCGGATCGGGGACGGTTTGCTGTGCAGCGGGAATGGTTTCGGCGACAGGAATGGATTCAACAGGAGCCGGATCGACAACTGGCTGTGCCATCGCTTCTTGCGCCGGTTCCTGTTGCATTTCTGGCGTGGGGTTTGCAGCCGCCTGTGGAGCATAGTCTTGCTCGATCTGAAAGATGGCGTCGCCCAGTTTCGATAGTTCCGCGGCCAGCGTCGCATCGTCCAGCGGCGGCACACGGCCCTTCAACTGACGTTCAATTGTGCTACGCGCCCGCTCGTAGAGCTTTTCGCGCAACTGAGGTTGTGGATCCGTGAACCCGGACAGTGTCCGTTTCAGGACCGCATAATAGTCAGCCATTAACTTCTTTGTCCGTTACCAAAAACACAGCCCGCCACGCGCTCATCGATTGAGACGCTGGCTTACCGTGGAAACTAGTCATGAAAAGGGTCTTCAACAAGTATTGTGTCATCCCGCTCCGGGCTGGTGGACAAAAGCGCCACCGGACAGCCGATCAGCTCCTCAACACGACGCACATATTTGATCGCCTGCGCCGGCAGATCGGCCCATGACCGCGCACCAACCGTGGGTTCGCTCCAACCTTCCATAGTCTCATAGACGGGCACGACGCGGGCTTGCTGGCCTTGGCTGGCGGGCAGATGGTCAAGGCTTACACCGTCAATCGTGTAACCGGTGCAGACTTTCAACTCTTCCATGCCATCAAGCACGTCCAGCTTGGTCAACGCTATGCCGGTAATCCCATTGGTGACTACGGACTGGCGTACCAGCGCAGCATCAAACCATCCGCAACGGCGCTTGCGCCCGGTCACCGTACCAAACTCATGGCCTTTTTCGCCAAGGTATTGCCCGACTTCATTTTCTTGTTCTGTCGGAAAAGGCCCTTCGCCGACCCGGGTTGTATAGGCCTTTGTGATGCCCAGCACGAAACCCAGCGCATCCGGCCCAAGCCCGGTCCCGGCGGCAGCCTGTCCCGCCACAGTGTTAGACGATGTCACAAACGGGTATGTGCCATGATCAATGTCTAGAAGTGTGCCCTGCGCACCTTCAAACAAAATACGGCGACCGGCCCGCCGTGCCTCATCCAGCATTTTCCAGACCGTCTCGCGATACGGCAAAATCTGGTCGGCGACGGAGCGCAACTCTTCAAAAATCTTGTCAGCAGCCACTTCGTCACGACCAAAGCCGCGCAACAACGCATTATGGTGAGCCAGCAGGCGATCGATCTTGGCTGGTAGAGAGTCCAGATTGGCGAGGTCCATCACGCGGATGGCACGACGGCCAACTTTGTCTTCGTAGGCGGGACCGATGCCACGCCGCGTCGTGCCGATCTTGGTACCGGAGTTTGCGTCCTCGCGCAGCCCATCCAATTCTCGGTGCAAGGACAGGATAAGCGTTGCGTTGTCCGCGATACGCAAATTGTCGGGTGTGATCATCACACCCTGCTCCGCCAACCGAGCGATCTCCGCCACAAGTGCATGGGGATCGATGACGACGCCATTGCCGATCACCCCGATCTTACCCGGACGCACAACGCCGGAGGGCAGCAAGCTGAGCTTGTAGCTCACACCTTCAATGACCAAGGTGTGGCCCGCATTGTGGCCGCCCTGAAAACGCACAACCAGATCGGCACGCTCCGACAACCAATCGACAATCTTACCCTTGCCCTCGTCGCCCCATTGGGAGCCGACCACAACAACATTTGCCAATGCACACCCCTTCGCCAACCGTGGCGTCTACAGCCTTGCATGCAGCGGTGCGCAGCCCTCGACCACGCACTTGCAAGCATAAAAATCGTAGGACGTTTCACACGTCTGCACCCTATTGGGCAAGGGCACCCCGCCGCGTGTCCCAATGGTTTTTGAACCGAGGTCTTAAAACACTGCCGCTCGGAAAGTGAACTAAAGGAAGGGTGTATCAGAAGGATGTTGGTCCAACGCATGTGGCTGATTTATGCTCGTCACCTCAAAGATGCGGATCGACAGGCTATGACCGAACTTGCTGAAAAAGTGTCCAAGCGCGCAGGTGGTCGGAAAAGCCGCCTTATGCAGCGGGCTGCCAAGCCAAAAATCGATCCCTGCCCTCCGGGTCAAATTGGCGGCGCTTACAAACCATTGTCTGAGAGCGACCTCCAGAACATTTTCTCCACGGCGCTCAAACTGCTCGCTGAACTCGGTATGGGTGAGGTGCCCGACCGATTGCGTGCGGACCTTACACGGGCTGGTGCGGAAGAGCGCGATAACGGTCGGGTCACGTTCCCACGCCCTCTGGTGGAAGATGCAATCGCCAAAGCCGCCAAGTCTTTCATTTTGCATGGTCGTGATGAGACTCGGTCCATTGAGGTGGGTGGACGCAAGGTCTATTTCGGCACGGGTGGCGCAGCTGTTCAAACCCTTGATTTAACGGACGGGGTATACCGACCCTCCACACTCGCCGACCTGCACGACTTCACCCGCCTGCAAGACACGCTGGCCAATGTCAGCTGGTACACCCGTTGCTGTGTGGCCACGGACGTGCCGGACAACTTCGATCTCGACATCAACACGGCCTACGCCCTGTTGCGCAACACAACCAAACCGGTGGCAACCTCTTTCACCATCGCAGAACATGTTCGCCCAATCGTCGAAATGTTGGACATCGCGTCCGGAGGCACAGGTGAGTTTTCAAAACGGCCATTTTTGAAGGCGCATATCAGCCCGGTCATATCCCCCATGCGCTATGGGGAAGATGCGGTAGACGTCGTCTATGAATGTATAACCCATAACATCCCCATTTCGTGCATCACGGCTGCCCAAGCCGGGGCCACAGCCCCCGCCACACTGGCCGGTTTTCTGGCACAGTCTCTGGCGGAAACGCTGGCCAGTCTGGTGATGGTGCATGCCATCAAGCCCGGTTTTCCGATGGTCTTTTCCAATTGGCCTCTGGTGGTTGATTTGCGCACGGGCGCTTTTTCCGGTGGCAGTGGCGAAAGCGTCGTTCTCAATGCAGCGTCCGCGCAATTGTCCAACTGGCTAGACCTGCCCTCCGGGGTCGCCTGTTCGATGACCGATGCCAAGGCGATTGACGCGCAGTACGGCGTTGAAAAAGGCATGAGCTCGCTCGCGGCCGCCTTGGCCGGGGGCAATTTGATCTATGAAAGCTCAGGCATGACCGCATCGCTGTTGGGCGCAAGCTTTGAAGCCTTTGTACTGGATGATGAAATGCACTCCCACACCTACCGCGCACTACGCGGCATAGAGGTGAGCGAGGACAATCTTGGGTTTGGTGCCATAACAGAGGCTGTGTTGGGCGCGGGACACTTTCTCGGCGGAGAGCATACGATTGCAGCGATGGAGCGCGACTACTTTTATCCGTCCCTGGCAGATCGGCAGGAGCCTCGCACCTGGTGCGAAAACGGAGCCAAAGATGCCTGGACCGTGGCCCGCGAGCGGGCGTCCACGATCCTCAAGGACCATCACCCCCAATACCTTTCCACAGCACAAGACGCAGCGATCCGCAGCCGCTTTAACATTCTTTGAGGTGCGGTGAGGCGTTTGCCCATTGGTGAGTGTGGCAAGGCCTTGGTCCATCGCCGCGCTTGTTCCCTTGGCCCACTATGGTAAGTGCAGTCGCCTTGGCCCGTTGTTCCACATCGCCGTCGCGCTGGCCTGTCTGCGCCCTGTGCGACGGAGTGAACGGACGCAAAAATACCTTATCTGAGCACCCACCTTTGACCCTTCTGCGAAATCCTCATCTGCTGCTTGCGATCACCGCCCTTCTGTGGGGCGGCAACGCCATCGCTGGTAAGTTTGCAGTCGGTCACATCTCGCCAATGATGCTGACGATGTTCCGTTGGGGAATCGCGCTTGCTGTCATGCTCTACATTGCCCGCAATGAATTGAAGGCCGACTGGCCGGTCATCCGCAAAAACTGGATTTACCTCGTTTTAATGGGGGCGATTGGCTACACGGCCTTCAACTTCTTTTTGTATTCGGCCCTGCGCTACATCTCCGTCATCAACGTCACGCTGGAACAATCGGCCATGCCGATCATCATATTCGTGATCAATTTCCTGCTCTACAAAACCCGTTTGAAGTGGCTTCAGATCGTCGGTTATGTAATCACGGTTGCAGGCGTGGTCGTTACAGTATCTGCGGGTGATCCCTTACGTCTGTTTGCCAGCGGCGGGCGCAGTATCAGCCAGGGCGATATTCTCATGCTGTGCGCAGCGCTTTGTTACGGCGGCTATTCCGTTGCCCTGCGCTCAAAGCCAAAAATGCACTGGAAGAGCTTCCTTACAGCGCTGATTGCCGCCGCCTTCCCCGCAGCCATTCTTGGCGCCGGCTTTGAGGCTTGGGCGGGCGATTCCCAATTCCCTACGACCGCGCAGGGTCTGCTGGTCGCGCTCTATGCAGGCATATTTCCGTCACTGGTCAGCCAAGGTTTTTTCATCAAGGGCGTTGAAATGCTCGGTGCCAATGCCGCAGGGCTCTATATCAACATGGTGCCGATCTTTGGGGCACTGCTCGCCGTGCTTTTGCTGGGCGAGCAGCTCCTTTTGTATCACGCCCTCGCCTTCGTCCTCGTCGTTGGTGGTATTACTCTAGCCCAACGCGCAGCAGCAAAGACGACAGCGTAACCGTCGCCTTTCACTGCCACTGTTGATGATGAAAAGCTCTTAGACGTTGAACTCCAACGGCACCGCCTGATCGATTTTGGCGTTGTTTTCCAATTTGGCCATTACCTCTGCTGGCACCGGCGCATCCAAGTGCAACAGGGCGATCGCATTGCCACCCGGCTCATCGCGGCCAAGATAGAAGTTTGCAATGTTGACGTCTTCTTCGCCAAACATCGTGCCCAATTCACCGATAATCCCCGGCGCATCGTGGTTGGTTGTGTAGAGCATAAAGTGACCGGCCTCGGCCTCCATGTTGATGCCCTTAATCTGAATGAAGCGCGGTTTGCCGTCCGAGAAGACCGTACCCGCAACCGAACGGGTCATGTTTTCCGTCCGCACCGTGATCTGAATATAGCCTTCAAAAACGCCGGATTTTTCCTGCACGGATTCGACCAGTTTAATGCCCCGTTCGCTCGCCATAACAGGCGCGGACACCATATTCACGTCCGCAACCTGCGGGCGCAAAAGCCCCGCCAACGCGGCGCTGGAAAGCGCTTTCGTGTTCATGCTGGCAACCGTGCCATCGTACAAGATATCGACCTGTTGGATGGAGGAGTTGGTCACTTGCCCGGCAAAGCTGCCCAGCGTATCCGCCAATTTCACAAAAGGCGTCAGACGCGGGGCTTCTTCCGCACTAATGGACGGCATGTTGAGTGCGTTCGTCACCGCACCGCGTGTCAAATAGGCTGACATTTGTTCGGCCACCTGCAGTGCCACGTTCTCCTGCGCCTCGGAGGTTGCCGCCCCCAAATGCGGGGTACACACCACATTTGGAATGCCAAACAACGGGCTGTCCGTTGCTGGCTCCACCTCAAAGACGTCCACAGCAGCACCGGCCACTTTGCCTGCCTTCGAAGCTTCCGCCAGCGCTTCTTCCACGATCAAGCCGCCACGGGCGCAGTTCACAATGCGCACGCCGTCTTTCATTTTAGCCAAGGCATCAGCGTCAATGATGTTGCGCGTTTTGTCAGTCAGCGGTGTGTGCAGCGTGATGAAATCGGAGCGGGCAAACAGTGTGTCCAAATCAACTTTCTCGACGCCTAAACGCTGGGCCCGGTCGTCGCTCAAAAACGGGTCAAACGCGATCACCCGCATTTTCATGCCGATGGCACGGTCCGCCACGATGGACCCAATATTACCAGCACCGATCAGACCAAGCGTTTTGCCGGTGATCTCAACACCCATGAATTTCGATTTTTCCCACTTGCCCGCCTGCGTGGACGTATCAGCCGCTGGAATCTGGCGGGACACTGCCATCAACATTGCCATGGCGTGCTCAGCCGTCGTGATGGAGTTCCCAAAGGGGGTGTTCATCACGATGATACCGCGTCGGGAAGCGGCTTTGAGATCGACATTGTCAACGCCGATGCCTGCCCGGCCAATGACTCGCAAGTTAGTCGCAGCATCAATCAGCTTTTCAGTCGCCTTGGTGGCAGAGCGGATAGCCAAGCCGTCATAGTCGCCAATAATCGCCTGCAAGGCGTCTTTGTCCTTGCCAAGGTTGGGCTGGAAATCCACCTCGCAGCCGTTTTGTTCAAAAATCGCAACGGCGGTGGGGGAGAGCGCGTCCGACACGAGGACACGGGGTTTTCTGTCGGTGATCATGTTTCGATGCCTGTCTTTGGGGACCTGTTAATGCAGACCCGTCTGTGGGGATATCCAACGCGCTGCCCTGCCCGAAGGCACGGCGCACGCGGCAAAATTCAATAATGGAGGTGACTAGGCGGCTTGCGACTGGTCCGCTTTGACGGACGCAAAAGCGTAATCCAGCCAATGCGTGAGCGCCGCGAGGTCTGGAGCCTCCACTGTGGCACCAGCCCAAATGCGCAGGCCCGGAGGAGCGTCGCGATAACCACCAATGTCAAAAGCAGCGCCTTCAGCGTCCAACAGCGTGGTCATCGCTTTCACAAACGCATTCTGCGCGTCTAGCGGCAATGCAGCCACGGCTGGGTCCACGATCTTCAAGCACACCGACGTGTTGGAGCGCGTTTCTGGCACCTCAGCCAAGAAGTCGATCCAGTCGGTCCGCTCCACCCAGTCGGCAAGCACACCAAAATTATTGTCTGCACGGCCTTGCAGCGCGGAAAGACCTCCAAGACCTTCCGCCCAACGCAAAGCGTCAAGATAGTCTTCAACGCACAGCATGGAAGGCGTGTTGATGGTCTCACCCTTGAAAATACCTTCAATCAGTTTGCCACCCTTCGTGAGACGGAAGATCTTTGGCAGCGGCCACGCAGGCGTATACGTTTCCAACCGTTCTACTGCGCGGGGGGACAGGATCAGCACGCCATGGGCGGCTTCTCCGCCCAGCACTTTTTGCCAGGAGAACGTGACAACATCGAGCTTGTCGAAAGGCAAATCTTGGGCGAAAGCGGCCGACGTTGCGTCACACAGCGTCAGACCAGCACGATCTTCGGGGATCGCATCGCCATTTGGCATACGCACGCCGGAGGTTGTTCCGTTCCAAGTGAAACAAATATCGCGGTCATAATCGAGTGCGGTCATATCCGGCAGGACGCCATAGTCTGCTGTAACCGTTTCCGCATCGTCGAGCTTTAGTTGCTTGATGGCATCGGTCACCCATCCGGCACCGAAGCTTTCCCACGCCAACATGGTGACGGGCCGCGCGCCCAGCATGGTCCACATCGCCATCTCATAAGCGCCCGTGTCGGACGCTGGCACGATGCCAATGCGGTAGTCGTCGGGCACCTGCAGGATTGCGCGGGTGCGGTCGATCGCTTCAGCGAGTTTGGATTTACCTTCCTTGGCCCTGTGAGAGCGCCCGAGTGAGGCGTCATTTAGAGCATCAAGCGACCAGCCGGGGCGCTTGGAGCAGGGTCCAGAGGAAAAACGGGGGTTTTGCGGACGCACCTGTGGCGTCGCAAGGTCAAGTCTTGCTGTCATTACATATCCGTCCAGATAGCAAGCCTCTCGTTGGGGAGAGGTGTCCCGTCGCGGGGGATAGGCTCAAAGCGGCAATGGGTCAACCGGTGACGATATCAACTTTGGAAGAAGGGAAGGGAAACGAAAAAGGCCGGTCCTCAGACCGGCCTTTTTGCATAATTTCGTAATTGGGAAGCCTACCAGATATCGTAGCGCAAGCCGACGCGAACTTCGTGCACTTCCATCGGACCCATATCTCGGTCTTCCGCGACACCGACGTTCAGCGCTGAAGAGAGAACCTTCACACCGCCGATGTTCGTGTAGCGATAGCCAAAGTCCAAAGTCATGTTCTTGGACAGTTTCACACCGGCGCCAACCATCAGGTTATAGGCAAAAGCGAACTCTCCCTCGGTCTCGAACGTTCCAGTAGAAAATTCATTGACACCCGCGCCGCCGCTTTGGCCACAGTCAGACGGTGCCGTTCCATTACAGTAGTTGCCACCCTCAAAGTCATTCCAGGAGACAAAAGCGGTGCCGATGCCAGCCCCAACATAGGGCGTCAGCTTCCAAAACTCGGGGCCATCAACATAGAGGTTTGCCATAACAGAAACCGCTGATGGTTCGGCGTTGGACGCAGAGTAGCAGCTACCGGTAATCGGTTCCGCGGTTATGACCGTGTTGCCAAACGCATCGGTCGAGGTGATGTCCTCGGTTCCGCAGTCTTGCGTGGTACGTGAAGAGGATTGCAGCCCCACAAAGTGGTTGAAGCCAATTTCTGCACGGGCGAAACTGTTAAGATGGTAACCCGCAGCCACGCCCCAAGAGATCGGGTTGCCAAGATCGGTTTCACCGTCCACGCCGCCAAACTCGGTGTCGACAACCACAGGTTCAAACGCGTAGCCTATGTCGCCGCGCAGATACCAACCGGTGCCAAATTCGACTTGGGTGACATCCATTTCCGGGTCTTGCAGCATGTCTGCTGCAAGCGCCGTGGTGGATGAAATCGGCATAGCTTGGAGAACAAGTGCCAGTGCGGTCGCGGTTGCGCTTTTCCAGCCGGGCAATCTCATTTCAGTCCCCTTCCCCGACCCTCAACAGGGTCTACTCTATACATGTGAACGCGATACGGTGCTGCGCATGACGGGGCTTCCAACACTGTGGTGCAAAGCGGGGGTGTCATGCTCAACGCGGGCCCAATGCGGGTCCAACTTAGTCTTGCCAATCGGACGCAGTGCGCCCGATCAACGGCGTGTGGGAAGCGCGCACCCTTCCGAAACAGAAACGCGCTTCAAACAGTTTTAGTTGAACTGGTAACGCAGACCGGCGCGGATGATGTGCTCATCAAAGCCTTTGTCGTAGCCCTGTGTGCCGGAGCCATCGAGCCAATCGAACATCTCACCGCCTTCGATGCGGCTATAGGTGTAACCGATGTCGAGCTTGGTGTTGTGCGTCAGGTTGTAGGACGTACCGGCGTGCAGTGCGTAGGCGAAGCGCCAGGATGAACCACCGTCATGAACGTCAGTACGTGTGCTGCCAGTGCCAGTGGCGGTGTACCCTTCAGCCGCATCGGGACATGCGGAATAGACCAGCGGGTCACCCGTGGTACAATTGGATGTGTTGCTCAGGCTGTCCCACGACACGTAGGCACCACCAATACCGGCACCGACATAAGGCGTGAAGCCGCTATAGTGACCAAGGTCCACATAGGCGTTTGCCAACAGCTTGAACTTGGAGACTTCGGAATGGTCATCCGACGCACACGGTGAACCCGGAAAAGCGTCTGTCGTATCCGGGTCTGGGCATACGCCAACGGTTGAGCCCTCAAACTTTGAGGAGAAAACATAATCGCCTGTAAGATCGACACGGAAATATTCGTTAATTTGATAACCGATACCAAGACCAATGTTGAAGCTGTCCTCAACGCTGGCATGGTCAAATGGAACGACGCCACCTGCCCCGCCAACATTGTAATGCGGCTTGTCAAAGCTGGAAAAGTCGTAAGAAATATCGCCGCGCAGGTACCAACCACCACTGGATTTGATTTCCGGGGCTTCGATAACGGGGGGATCAACCAAAAGATCGGCGGCGCTGGCAGCGCCAGCCAATAGGCCGGTCGCAATCAGCGCTGCCGGCAGGGTTTTCATTACTCTTGCAGTGCTGCGCATCGCAACATCCTTCCTGTACTTGCACCCGCACAGACGGCGGGGCCACGTGAAACTCACGCACATACTGGATGGAATAAGTTAAATGACGATTAACCGTGATTTTTAACCGTGTTTGTTAAGATTAATAAACCGTAAACGTTTCTTTAATTAATCGTTTACTTTGCTTAACACGACAACAAGGAAGATCAGTGACAATAGAAAAGAGTTACCGCGCCGCCAAAACGATGTCTTCACCCTCAGCAGTGGCAGACAGGGTCAATCCTGCTTCTTGCGCCAAAAGGATGGTGTAGTAAGGCTGAACTTCGTGGGCTGATAATTCGCCAGAGTATGTCCCGCTCAACATGTCCAGGAATTCGGCAGGAACTCGCGCCTTGGTCCCCTCGCAGCGCAACTGGAACGTTGCGCCCTCGCCCTCTCCGTCGATTTCCAGGGAGATCTTGCCGCCTCGGGGAATGCTGCCCAAAGCCAAGAGCAAAAGGTTCAGCATCAGCTTGGCCCGGTTTTTTGGAACCAGAGAGCGAATACCGGTCCAGGTCAGGTCACTTTTTTCACACGCCATATACAGTTGTGCAACCTCTTCTGCGTCACCTGTATCGATGGAGGCCCCCGCCGAACCCGAAGCTCCAAATGCAAGTCGGGAGAACTTCAGTTTTGCGGACGCAGACTTTGCAGACTTCTGGATCAGATCCATCGCGAATTCGCGCATCTCTTCACCCTGATCCTCATCAAGGACCTCAAGGCCATTCGCCATCGCACCCACAGGCGAAATAATGTCGTGGCAGACACGGCTGGCCAAAAGCGAGGCCAGATCCATGGCATTGAGAGTGGGAAGAGCCGGCATGTAATTTCTCCGCCATGCGATGGTGTTGAGGCGAACAGGCCGAAACTCTGGCCGAATCACCCGCTAATCTATGCTTCCACCGATACACAGCCCCTTTGCGGACGCACAAGGCCAGTTGCAAGCCTTCACCCGCGAACGGTTCCAGACCGCCAAACGCCGCTTCGAACGATCGTTGCTCAAATACGGCAACCGAAAGCACGCGGTAAAGGAAGTGTTTACCCAATCGAAAAGCTTTTACGCAAAAATGCGTCCATGCCGCCAAAGCGTCCCAATGTTTGCGCAACGCTTTGGACGGGAAAGTCGATAGGCATTTGGAATGCTCTGTCGGTTGTTGAACGGACGCGCAGTCGTCTCCAGTCCACGAGGCAAAGCGCTTCTTGGCTACACTTTTGAGCCGACACCGCACATTGAGAGGACAACACAATGCTGCAAAAACTGATGACACAATTCTCGCGCTCCGTGCGCGTGGGCCTCACTGCAGCAGCATTGGCTGTCGCTGCAACGGTGGCCACACCGCTGGTCACCCCTGCCGCGATCAGCGCGGCGCAAGCCCAAAACACCTACAGCCAAAACGAAGTTGTTGAGGCCGGCCACCGGTTTTTCGGTTCCACAGCGTCCGGTTTAGCAACACTGATCGAGCGCGCAGTAAGCCGTCACGGTCTGCCAAACGGTTATCTGTTGGGCGAGGAAGGTTCCGGCGCGCTTGTTGGCGGTCTCCGCTACGGCGAGGGCACCCTGTTCACCAAAAATGCGGGCGATCACAAAGTATTTTGGCAGGGCCCATCCATCGGCTGGGACTTTGGCGGCGACGGCAACCGCACGATGATGCTGGTCTATAACCTCACAGGCACAGAAAAAATCTACCGCCGCTTCGTCGGCGTTTCCGGCTCCGCCTATCTGGTGGGCGGTTTGGGCATGACCGTCATGAAACACGGCGACACCGTGCTCGTGCCGGTGCGGACCGGTGTGGGGGCACGCTTGGGCGTTAATATCGGCTACCTTAAAATGCGCCCTTACGCGACGTGGAACCCATTTTGATCGCTTGAGGGCATTTGCAAACACGTTTGAAGGCGCGACAGGGAAACCCGTCGCGCTTTTTTCGTTTACGCTAATGCACAGCAATGATGGGCAAGTGTTCGTACCTGTGCAAAAAAGAGGGTGGATGGGAACGATGCTCTTTGGCATCGTGTGAGACAGTGAGCGATCGCTTTGCTTGAAAGTGGACTATTTTTCGCCCTCGGCTTTTTGTGTGCAGCTCTGCTGGCTTTGATGGTGGCACCCGCCATCTGGCGACGGGCCGTGGTATTAACGCGCCAGCGCATAGAAAGCTCCGTGCCACTCACGCTCAACGAAATTCAGGCCGATAAAGACCAGTTGCGTGCTGAATTTGCCATGAGCACTCGACGCCTTGAGGTAAATTTAGAGAACCTCAAAAAGCGCGCAGCCGAACAGATCGTCGAAGTGAACCGTCGCCGCGAAGACTTGCAGTTGTTGCAGGACGAGCGAGACGAGAAGGCCAGTCGCGTGGTCGATTTGGAAGCCCAAGCAACGGAACTGCGCTCTGAGATGAAAGAGCGCGAAGAAAAGCTCTCCCAACTCACCGCTCGGTCTTTGGAGCTTGAATCGACCCTCGAAGAGCGCACCCTGTCGCTGGAAGACCTGCAGGAAAAGTACAACGCAGTGTTGGATGATCTCGACAGTCAGAAAATCGAAAACGTGGCCCGTGAAACCAAGTTGGACACGGTCGAAGACACGGCACGCGACGCGAAACGCGAGATTGCTGACCTTAAAACGCAGATCGAAGACGTAAAAACCGAGTTACGGGTGACACGCAGTGCGCTCACCAAAGAAAAGGGCCGCAGCAAACAGTTGGACGAAAAGCTGATGCGCCAGCAGGCCAGTTTGAGCGATTTGGAAGCGCGCTTGGAACGGCGCGATGGCGACCTGAAGCGCTTACGCTCAAAAGACGGCGATGCGGGCAATCGCGTCACCGAGTTGGAGCAACAGTTGGATGCCGTCACATCGGAAAATTTCCAACTGCAATCCAAAGTTTCAGAAACCGTTTTACGCATGGACACATTGCTGCGGGATGCTTCCGGCGAAAACGTAGAAAACGCATTGGCGACCTTTGAAGGCCAACAGGAGGACATGCGCCAACAAATCCAAGAGTTGGAGACCGAGCGGGATGCGCTGCGCAAACAGATTTCCGCCATTGAAATGGCAAGCGGCGATGATTGGGCATTGGAACGGCGCGAAAACGCCATCGTGCGCGAGCGCATCAACGATCTGGCCGCGCGTGTCACCTCCATGACGGCACAGATGGAAGGTCCAGACTCCCCAATCTATGATGCCCTGGCAAAAGACACCCCGACGCCAAAGGCCGCTGCAAAGACGCGCAAGAATACTACCAGTGCGGTTGATGATGCGGTGGATGAGGTAAACACACTGGCTGATCGCATTCGTGCCTTGCAGGCAGCGGGCAAATAGGCTGCGCTCCACATCCAAGCTGAAAGCGCGAAGCCCTTAGCGGGCAAACAGTATGGCCCATAAGAAACCCGACCTGCCGGAAAAAATCTGCCCCATCTGCCAGCGTCCTTTCACATGGCGCAAAAAATGGGAGCGCAATTGGGAAGAGATTCGCTACTGCTCTCGCCGTTGTGCAAATGAAAACAAGCTGCGTCGCCATGCCCAAAAGAAAGAGACGCCGCCCCAATAGAACGGGGCATAAAGGCATCTTGCGAATGCCGGAATTCGGTGGCACCACCCTTTCATGAGATGCTCATTTCCCCCGTTGAAACACACCTTGATGAGCCTCTTGGCTTTCGCCGTGATGTTGTCGGGAATGGCCCCATCGCATGGTGTAGGGCACCAGCATACAGTCTCAGCACTCCAAAGTGGTCTTGAACTCTCCGCGTTTCGCCTGCCCGATGGGTCCCTGCCCATCATCTGTTTTGGCAATGGTGATGATGCCGATGGCGACACGAACAGCCACCACGCATGCGATCAATGTTGCTTCCTGGCAAACCCCAAACCAGCCGCTTTGACTGATCTTTGGATTGAAAATGCCCGACTTAAGCTGAAGGCCACGCGGTTGCGTACTGAGACAACTTCGCCGTCTTTTCGGTGGTTGGCGACGCTGAATTTACCCCGGGCACCCCCTGAACTGTCCTGACGCTTCATCAAACTCTCTCGGACACTTTGCCAAGGTCTCAAAAAGTCCGTTGGCCCATTCAGGACATAACCCATGCACACTTTTGCAAACGCGGCCTTTGCCGCACTCATCGCTCTCGCAGCACAGCCGGTCATCACCACCGGCACCACCTCCGCCTTCGCCGCTGAACAAATGGCTGGCAAACTCAAACTGGGCACGCCGGTGTTGCGCGCCACACTGCCCGGCCAAAAGGTGGCAGGAGGCTACCTCACCATCACGAACATGGGCAACACGCCGGACCGTCTTATCGGCGGTTCAGCATCCTTTGCGGGCAAGGTCGAAATCCATGAAATGAAGATGGAGGGCGGCGTGATGAAAATGAACGCAATCCCCGGCGGGTTGGCTCTACCCACAGGCACGATGGAGCGGCTGAAACCCGGCGGCAACCATGTCATGTTCATGCAACTTAAAAAGGGCCTGAAGGAAGGCGAGAGCCATTCCGTAGAGCTTGAGTTCGAAAAAGCCGGCAGAGTCCGGGTCAACTTCACTGTCAGATCCATCGGCGATACGATGAGGATGAAGGACGGTGATAATCATTCCGACCACTCAGGCCATTAAGATACAACCTCAAAGCCCGAGAACTCTACCAATTCACCAGACGATGCGCCTTCTCACCACACGCTGAGAGGGCGCATCTCACATCAACGACTAGAAAGTCAGCGCCCTGAATGGGCAGCCCAGCTTTCCTTGATTTCATCCAAGATGGCCGGATCATCAATCGTGGCCGGCATCTTAAACTCTTCCCCGTCGACCACTTTTTGCATGGTCGCGCGCAGGATTTTGCCGGAGCGTGTCTTGGGCAGGCGCGTGACAGGCACTGCAATCTTGAACGCCGCCACGGGACCGATTTTCTCCCGAACCAGTTTCACAACCTCTGCCTGTACGTCGGCAACAGGCCGGTCACAGCCGGAATTCATGATCAAAAAGCCAGCAGGCAATTGCCCTTTGAGGTCGTCGGTAATCCCGATCACAGCACATTCGGCCACGTCTGGATGGGCGGCGATGACTTCCTCCATGCCGCCGGTCGATAGCCGGTGCCCCGCCACATTGATGATGTCATCGGTCCGCGCCATGATGAAAAGGTAACCGTCCTCATCCATGATCCCGGCATCGGCAGTTTTGTAGTACCCCGGAAACTCTTCCAGATAGGCGCTGCGGAAGCGCTCATCGGCATTCCACAGTGTTGGGAAACAACTTGGCGGAAGCGGCAGTTTCACCACCACATTGCCAAGCTCACCGCGCGCCAGTTCTTCGCCCTCGTCGCTTAAAATCTGGATGTCGTAGCCCGGCATGGCCACGGTGGGCGAGCCGTATTTGATCGGCATCAATTCCACACCCACCGGATTGCCCGCTATCGTCCAGCCGGTCTCTGTCTGCCACCAATGGTCAATGACCGGCACTTTGGTCACATCTTCCAACCAATGGATTGTGTCGGGATCGGCCCTTTCACCGGCCAAGAAGACAGTGCGCAAATTGGACAGATCAAACGTCTTTGCCAAAGCGCCCGTCGCGTCTTCCTTTTTGACAGCACGAAAGGCTGTGGGCGCAGTGAACATCGCAGCCACTTTGTAGTCAGCCATCACCCGCCAGAATGTGCCCGCATCCGGCGTGCCAACCGGCTTACCTTCAAACAGGATGGTGGTGTTGCCCGCCAGTAAAGGTGCGTAAACGATGTACGAATGACCAACGACCCAGCCCACGTCCGAGGCCGCCCAATAGACCTCACCGGGATCAACACCGTAGATGTTTTTCATCGACCAATGCAGCGCCACCATGTGCCCGCCATTGTCGCGCACCACACCTTTGGGCTGACCAGTCGTACCCGATGTGTACAAGATGTAGAGCGGATCGGTCGCCGCCACGCTGACACAAGGGACTTCCGCTCCGGCGTCTTGAGAGGCTTGCATTTCGGCACGCATATCGAAATCACGCCCGTCGATCAGATCGCAAGTCTGTTGCTCACGTTGAAAGATGATGGTGGCCTCGGGCTTGGACTGCGCCAGTTCAATCGCCCCGTCCAGCAAAGGCTTGTAGGCAATAACCCGACCCGGCTCGATCCCACACGACGCCGATAAAATGAGCTTCGGCTGACAATCATCAATACGCGTCGCCAATTCTGCGGAGGCAAAGCCGCCAAACACAACGGAATGCACCGCGCCAAGCCGGGCGCAAGCCAACATGGCGATAGCCGCTTCCGGCACCATGGGCATGTAGATGATCACCCGGTCTCCGGCCACAACGCCACGCCGTTGAATGGCAGCGGCCAGCGCCACCACTTCGGCTTTTAGCTCGGCATAACTGATCGTGCGTTGGGCGCCCGTGATAGGGCTGTCGTAGATGATCGCAGCTTGATCGCCGCGCCCGCTGTCCACATGGCGGTCTACACAATTGTAGCAGGTGTTGCCCGTGGCATCGGCAAACCACCGCCCATAAATACCCTGATCTGGGAAAAAGGCCTTGGAAGGCGGGGTATCCCAGTCAATGCCTTTGGCAGCTTCCATCCAAAACGCTTCCGGATCGGAGCGCCATCCATCGTAAAGATCAGCATATTTGGCCATAAAGTCCTCCCACGTTCCGCCTCTCCCAAGCCGGTCGTAATGCATACCAATCGCAGAACCAGAAAGTCTATCGGAACTTCAGTTGGACAGGCTCAAAGCCACAAAGTGAGTGGTTATAGATCAAAGTCCGGCAGCGATGCGAAGGCCGTGCGCAGCGCATCCCCCCAACCGTCGGAAACGCTTCGAAACGCTTGATCATCCGCCTCAATGCGCCGTGCCTTACCGGCCTTAAAACTGTCCGTTTCATAAGTCTGCAGATCGAGGGGCGGGCCCACCGACAGATTGGCTTTAATGGTAGAATCGAACGAGACGAGCAAAAGCTTGGTCGCGTCGGCAAAGCTCATTTTAGGATCATAGGCCCGCACCAAAATCGGCTTACCATATTTGGTTTCGCCGATCTGGAAGAACGGCGTCTCGGTGCTCGCCTCAACAAAATTACCTTCGGGGTAAATCAAAAACAAACGCGGCTCACTGCCAGCAATTTGACCGCCCAAAATCATCGTCGCACTAAACGATGAGTCCGCTTTTTGTTGCGAGCCGGTTGCATTGGCTGCGATCACCTCTTGCAAGGTGCTTCCCACCCGGCGTGCAACCTCGAACATGGACGGCTCGCGCATAATGGACGGGTCGCGTTCGGTAGGTGATTTTGTACGCTCTTCCAGCAGGCTGACGACGGCCTGTGTAGTGGCCAGATTCCCCGCCGTCATCAAAGTGATGAAACGGTCACCCGATTTCTCCCAAGTGAACATCTTACGGGCTTTGGAAATATTATCGACACCCGCATTCGTGCGGGTGTCCGACATGAACACCAGCCCGCATTCGAGATGCATTCCGACGCAATATGTCATTGAAAAAAGGTCTCAAAAAATCAGAGTGCCAAGGCTACTCTATTTACTGCTGCACCTGCACAGACACAACGAGAGATTCTGGCTGTGTCCCCAGCCGAAGGCCTTTCAGCGGGGCTGCATCACTATAATCCAGCCCTGTGGCCACCCGCACATAGCGTTCATCCGGCGAAATGCGGTTTGAAACATCAAAACCCACCCAACCAAGCTGCGGAACATGAGCCTCCACCCATGCGTGAGTCGCGTCCTGCAGCACGCGGTCATCCATCATCAGATAGCCGCTGACGTAGCGGCACGGCACGTCTAGCAATCGCGCGGCAGACAAAAACACATGAGCATGGTCTTGGCAGACCCCCTGCCCGCCTTGCAGCGCCTCCTCGGCACTTGTGTCCACATTGGTTGTGTTCACCTGATAATCCACCGCGTCCACGATGGCTGCGGACAGATCGTGCAACATGCCCAACGTGTCTTCTGATTTCCCGTTGAAGTTCCGCGCTAAGGCGCGAACCCCTTTGCCGGGTGCGGTGATCGGTGTTTGGCGCAGGAACAACCACAGTGGCGAGTAGCCACCATGTTTTCCAATCACGCCTGCTCCGTCTTTGGTGTCGATTTCACCATGTGCCTCGATCCGGATTGCGGAGGAATCGGAATGCTGACTGATGAGCGTCACCTGATTGTGGTGATGGTCATGAAACTGTGCCTGCGTATCCCCTCCGGAGATGGTCAAAGACCAATCAAGAATGGTTTGCATGGCGTTGTTTTTGGGCGTCAACCGCGCCTGGTGCAGCGCATAGGACACCGGACCGGGATAGGCGAATTCGCTGACGTGATGCACTTTCAGCCGCATAGCCTACTCCACGAACCGGTAGCAGCGCTCAATCTGCGAGGCCAAATGAATGTTGTCTGTAATAAAATCGTCCAAAAATTCATGCAGACCCGTTTCAAACACCTCGTCAATGGTCAGCTTTTGAAGGTCTTCGGTCAGTTGGCATGCCGTATCGTAGCAGTCGCGTCGCTTTGCATAGGTGCGATCTAACTGGAACAGATTCTCCGTCACCTTCTGCCAGCAGAACCTCAAAGACCGGGGAAGACGCTCGTCAAAGATCACGAAATTGGCAATCGCGCGTGGGCTCATCTCCTGCTCATCCAACCACCGGAAGGAGCGATGAGCAGACACGGAACGCAGGATCGTTTCCCATTGCGCGTTATCGAGCCGAGACCCCACAGCACCGGCAGACGGCAAAAGCGTATAATATTTTACGTCCAAAATGCGTGCCGTGTTGTCCGCCCGCTCTACAAACGTGCCCAAGCGGGCAAAGTTGTAGACATCATTGCGCAACATGGTCCCGTGGAGCGCACCCCGTACCAACGCACTTTGTTGGCGTATTGCCCCCAGCACTGCCGGAAGGTCTTTGGCGGACACCGGACGTTTTAGCACGTCCATGACTGACATCCAGCATTCATTGGTGGCTTCCCAGACTTCCGGCGTGATCGCCGTCCGCACCAACCGGGCGTTGGAGCGGGCGGCCTCCAAAATGCAGACCACGCTGGATGGATTGGACCGGTCCCGCAGCAAAAAATCCACCACATGAGCCATGCTGGCTTCATCATGAACCTCATCAAAAGCCGGACGCACGCCAGCCGTGGTGATGATAGAATTCCACTCGTCTTCGCCGGAAGATCGGGTGAGCGCCATCCGCAGGCCGGTGTCAATCAGACGGGCCGTGTTTTCGCTGCGCTCCAGGTAGCGAAACATCCAAAACAGACCACCTGCGGTTTTTCCCAACATCGCCGATCAGTCCTTCAAGACCCAAGTGTCTTTGGTGCCACCGCCCTGGCTGGAATTCACCACCAAGGACCCTTGCTTTAACGCCACCCGTGTGAGGCCGCCCGGCGTGATCTCTATGCCCTTGGGCGAAACCAGCACGAACGGCCTTAAATCCACGTGGCGCGGGGACAGACCTTTATTGGTGAAAATTGGAACTGTGGAGAGGGACAGCGTTGGCTGGGCGATATAGTTGGCGGGCTTGGCTTTCAGCTTTTTGGCGAAGGCGGCCAATTCCCGCTTGCTGGCAGCCGGTCCAACCAACATCCCATAGCCGCCGGACCCGTGCACTTCTTTGACGACGAGATCAGCCAAATTGTCGAGCACATAAGATAGGGATGACGGGTCTGAGCAGCGCCACGTTTCCACGTTTTTCAAGATCGCCCGCTCGCCGGTGTAGAACTCCACAATCTCAGGCATGTAGGAATAAATCGCCTTGTCATCGGCAATGCCTGTGCCCGGTGCGTTGGCAATCGTGATTCGACCAGCGCGATAAACGTCCAAAAGTCCCGGCACACCCAGATAACTATCGGGCTGAAAGTTGAGCGGGTCGAGATAGTCGTCATCCACCCGCCGGTAAATCACGTCAATGCGCTTGTAGCCCTCGGTCGTTCGCATCGCCACATAGCCATCCACAACCCGCAGATCGTGCCCTTCCACGAGTTCTGCACCCATCTGGTCGGCCAGAAACGAATGCTCGAAATAAGCCGAGTTGTGGAGGCCCGGCGTAAGCACCGTGACCACAGGTTTTCCCGATTGACTGTCGGCTGCGCACTCCGACAAGGATCGACGCAACATCTTGGGGTAGTCGCTGACCGGCTGCACCCGCACCTGCCGAAAGACATCGGGAAACAATTGCAGCATCGTTTCGCGGTTTTCCAACATGTAAGACACGCCAGAGGGTGTGCGAGCATTGTCTTCCAGCACGAAAAATTCGTTCGGTCCCGTACGCACAATGTCGGTGCCAACAATGTGGGTATAGATGCCGCCGGGGGGCGTGACGCCGATCATCTGCGGCAGAAACGCATCATTGGCAGCAATCAGGTCTGCCGGCACGATACCAGCCCGCACGATATCTTGCCGGTGGTAGATGTCGTACAAAAACGCGTTGATGGCGCGCACCCGCTGCTCGATACCCTGCGACAGACGTGACCATTCAGAAGCGCTGATAATGCGCGGCACGATGTCAAACGGGATCAGTCGCTCCACCGCTTCGCTTTGACCGTAGACGTTGAAGGTGATGCCGATACGGCGAAAAACGGCTTCAGCCTCTCGCATTTTCTTTTTCAGGAGGGCCGGGTCTTCGGCGGCAAACCAGTCGTAATAGGCTTGGTAAGCGTCGCGGACGCCCTCACCTTCCAACTGCATTTCATCAAAGAACTGTACGCCGCCCATACGTCATCTTACGCAGCACCAGTTTTTGCACAAGTGCGCAAAAACCATGGGTTTTCACGGCCTCAGGAGGGAACCGGAAGTCCAAATACCAACCTACTCGTGGTCGATAAACGGCTTCGCGGCTGGCATGCTGCGGGGCGTATGGTGCAGATGATCAGCAACGTGCTGTGCCCATGCGGCATAGCCCACCTCGCTGGCATGAAACCCGTCGCGACAAAACCCTTCGGCGACAATACCGGGCAGTGGCGGAATGCAAACAACACCCCTCTCAACACACAATTGCGCGCCTTTCCGGTTCAAAAGCGCCCGTCGCAGGTTCAACACTTTGGCCAGTTGCGGTGGCAGTGTGGGCACACGGGTCATATCGATGAACTGGCTCCAGTAAATTTTCGCCTCTGGAAACCGCGCCCGAACGGCATAAAGCAACGTTCCAAACTCACGCTTGAACGTGCCGACGCTGTGCCAGTTTTTCATGTCGTTGGCACCCACCATGATCAGGATATGCGTGTAGTCTGCTGGCTCCAGATTGGGCACCACCGCCTGCCAGAGTTGGCTTGAGACCGCGCTGTTGTGACCGGAAATATGCCAAGCCACGCTCGTGCTGTTTTTCTTGGCAAGCAACTCAGCCAATTGCACGGCCAGCGCACCCTTTGTGTGATCGATACCAACAGCCGCCGCAGATGAGTCGCCCAAGGTCATGAGTTTGATCGTCGGCACACCATCACCAACAGTGCCGGAGCGAGGCCCGGCAGCGGGTGACAAACGCAAGGACCGCGCACGGGTTTGCAGCCCTTGGACGACGTAAATCGGCAGGCACAGCCAAGACAAAACAGAGATAAGGAATGGGTGGGACATAGCGTGAGTTCGGCGGGATTTTGGCAGGTGATAAGAGGGGCAGACTCGTTCACCAAGACTTCGAATTCAAGAGCGGTACGAAGCTACTTGCCGAACTCCGTCCGCAAGGCCTTCCCATGCGCATCCAGCTTCGGCACGGGCGCAAAGCTTGGCACATCTCCGTTCACCAAAGCTCCTGGCGCAAGCAGGCGGATCGGCTCGCCGGGCGTCTCTACAGTAATCCAATTGTTTTGCGGATGCGCAACAAAGTCGTCCAGATCGCTCAGCCGTCCAAAGGCGATGTCGGCATCCTGCAACAGCGCGATCATCTCTTCGCGGTTGCGGCGGGCAAAGACCTCACCCACGAAACCATCGACGGCAGCACGGTTGGCAACCCGCGCCGTGTTGCTTTCATAGCCTTGAGAACTCGCACGAGCCGCATCGCCCAGCACCGCGCAAAGCCGCGCCCATTCCCGCTCGTTTTGAATGGAAATCAGGAGCGGCTTGCCATCAGCACAGTCAAATGCGCCATAAGGCGCAATCGTGGGATGTTTGAGGCCCAGCCGACCCGGTGTTTTGCCGCCGTAATGATGCTGCATCATCGGCACATTCATCCAATCGGCCAAAGCGTGAAACAGCGAGACGGCAATCGCACGACCCCTGCGTTCGGGGTCTCGTTCACGTGCAAATAGGGCCTGTAAGATCGCCGCGTGGGATGCCATTCCCGCCGCAATATCACAAACTGAGACACCCACACGGGCAGGCCCTTCGTCCGTACCGTTGATCGCACAAAGGCCGCTTTCGGCCTGAATCAACAAATCATAGGCCTTTTGATGGCTGCGTGGGCCACCCTCGCCATATCCGGATATCGAGCATGTGATCAGCGAGGGGCAAGCTTCACGCAGATGCGCAAGATCAAGGCCCAACCGCGCCATAACGCCGGGTGCCAGATTTTGAATCAGCACATCAGCCTTGCCGATCATGCTGCGCAGCAGCGCTGCATCACTACTGTCTTTAAGATCAAGTGCGATGCTCTCTTTGCCCCGGTTCAACCAGACAAAATAAGCACTTTCGCCCTTTGCCAACGCATCGTAGCGCCGCGCAAAGTCGCCCTCTGGCCGCTCCACCTTGATCACACGCGCGCCCGCATCGGCGAGGCGGCTGGACGCATAGGGGGCCGCCACCGCCTGCTCGACCGTAACGACGGTGATACCGGAAAGATCAGCCATGCTGGCGCGGATTCACAAGCACGATGCCCCGTTTAAGCCGCGTGTTCCATATCCGGTGTCCAGACGCCTCGGGCGGCCGCGCCATTCATCTTAGCACGGTGGGTGAAGGCTGCACGGGCCGCTTCCTCATTTTCAGCTTTGCCCAACCATGCTTTCAGGCAAGAGGCCTGCAACGCGCGACCGTAGGAATAGGTGAGCGGCCAAGGCAGATCATAACCGGCATTCATCGCAGCCAGATTGGATGTCGCTTCCACATCGCCCTGCCCGCCCGACAAGAACGCAATGCCTGCGACTGCTGCAGGAACATGCCGTTTCAAGACAGCAACCGTATGCGCCGCCACCTCCTCGGAATCGGCCTGTTTCGGACATTTGCTGCCAGGCACGACCATATTGGGCTTCAGCACCATGCCTTCCAGTTTCACGTTTTGCTCGTTGAGTTCATTGAACTGGATTTTCAGCACTTCCGCCGTCACCTCGTGGCAACGCTCAATCGTGTGGCTGGCCGGATCGGCATCCATCTGCACTTCGGGCTCAACAATCGGCACAATGCCCATGTCCTGACAAAGCGCGGCGTAACGGGCCAGCGCGTGGGCATTGGCCTTAATGCCGCCGTAGCTGGGCAGAGTATCATCAATAGTGATAACCGCCCGCCATTTAGCAAACCGCGCCCCCGCATCGTACCAGCCTTTCAAACGGTCGCGCAGCCCGTCGAGACCTTCCGTCACCGTCTCACCGGGATGCCCGGCCAAGGGGTGAGCGCCTTTGTCAGCCTTGATGCCTGGCACCGCGCCGGCGGCACGAATGAGATCCACAAACGGGGTCCCATCGACGGCCCTTTGATGCAGGGTCTCTTCAAACAGGATTACGCCGGCTACGTGGTTGACCATAGCCTCGTCAGAACGGAACAACATCTCGCGATAGGCTTGACGATTGGGCTCGCAGTTTTCCACACCAATCGAATCAAAGCGCTTTTGAATGGTGCCGGTGGATTCATCCGCCGCCAAAATGCCTTGGCCGGGCAGAACCATAGCCTGTGCAATGTCTTCGATCCGTTCACTCATAGAAATCTGTCTCCTCGATCCGCGTGGCCACCTGTTTGGCCGATTTGTTTTTGCATCCGGTAAACGCGCCATCTGCAAATTTTATGACTGCGCTCAACACTCCAGCGCCGCTACACCCGGCAAAACCTTGCCTTCCATCCATTCCAAAAATGCCCCACCCGCTGTCGAAACATAGGTAAATGCGTCGGGCACGCCAGCATGGTTGAGAGCGGAAACCGTATCACCACCCCCGGCCACGGCGACCAAACCACCTTTTTGGCAGGCTCGCGCCGCCTCTTGAGCGGTCAGCACCGTCGCTGTGTCAAACGGTTCGATCTCAAACGCCCCCAACGGCCCGTTCCAAATCATGGTTCTGGACTTGCCGATCCGATCGGCAATCGTTGCCACAGTGTCCGGCCCGGCATCCAGGATCATGCGTTCAGATGGCACTTGGTCGATGGGAAAAACCGCATTGGGACTGTTGGCGGCAAACGCCTCCGCCACCACAACGTCTGATGGCAAAATGATTTCGCAACCGGCGTCCGCCGCCCGCGCCATGATTATGCGGGCCGTGTCCAACAAATCATGCTCGCAAAGCGATTTTCCGACGCCCAAACCAAGCGCCGCCAAAAACGTATTGGCCATGCCCCCGCCAACCACCAGATAATCCACCTTGGCAATCAAGTTGCCGAGGAGGTCAAGCTTGGTGGAAACCTTCGCCCCACCCACAAGGGCAATCACCGGACGTTCGGGTGTGCCCAAAGCTGCATCAAGAGCTTCAAGCTCAGCCTGCATGGTGCGGCCTGCGCAGAACGGGAGGCGTGTGGCCAAACCGACAGTCGAAGCGTGCGCCCGGTGGGCGGCGGAAAACGCGTCGTTCACAAACAGATCGCCATTTACCGCCAAAGCATCAGCAAAAGCGGGATCATTCGCCTCTTCACCGGCGTGAAACCGTGTATTTTCCAGTAGAAGGATGTCACCGTCTGCCATTGCGTTGACCGCGTTTTCCGCAGCGCCCCCAACACAATCCTCAGCGAAAGCGACGTCCTTGCCGAAAACCTGTGACAAGGAGGCGACCACGGCACCAAGGCTCATACTCGGCACAACTTGCCCTTTTGGGCGGCCAAAATGCGCTAATAGCACGACTTTTGCGCCCTTCGCAGTCAACTCGTTGATGGTTGGCTTGATCCGTTCGATCCGGGTTAAATCAGAGACAACGCCGTATTCCATCGGCACGTTGATATCCACCCGCACCAACACGCGCTTGGAGCGGACATCTGCAAAATCGTCCAGGGTTTTGACGGCCACTCACCGACTCCAGTTCAAAGGGCTAAACCTGCCGCTGCGATAAGCTAAGTGACAACAATTGTCCAAAATCGGCAGCGCACTCCGCAGACAACCCTACTCTCTTGCTAGACAGCCTTTGCCATAGCCACAGCAACATCGTTCATGCGGCAGGAAAAGCCCCATTCATTATCGTACCAGCTCATGACCTGAACCATATTGCCCTTCACCCGCGTTTGGGCCGGGGCAAAGCATGAGGAATGCGGATCATGGTTGAAATCGATGGAAACCTTGGGTTCCGGATCATAGGCCAAGATGCCGGACAGCTCGTTCATGGACGCGAGTTCCATCGCCCGGTTAACCTCTTCTGTACTGGTCTGGCGGGTAGCGACGAACTTCAGATCGACGAGAGATACGTTCGGAGTGGGCACCCGCACGGCGGACCCGTCCAGCTTGCCATCCAGTTCCGGTAACACCAAACCCACAGCCTTGGCAGCGCCGGTTGACGTCGGGATCATGGATTGTGCGGCAGAACGCGCCCTGTAGGGGTCTTTGTGGTTACGGTCCAATGTCGGTTGATCGCCGGTATAGGAATGCACAGTGGTCATGAACCCGTGCTCAATTCCAACAGAGTTTTGCAATACGTACGCCATCGGCGCGAGGCAATTGGTGGTGCAGGATGCGCAGGAAACGATGTTGTCATTAGCCGTCAACTTGTCGTGGTTGACGCCATAAACAATGGTCTTGTCGGCGTTCGTGCCCGGTGCGGAAATTAGAACCTTTTTCGCACCCGATTCCAAATGGATCGACGCCCGGTCACGCTCGGTGAAAGCGCCGGTACACTCCATAACGATATCGACGTCCAACTCACGCCAAGGCAGGTTGGCCGGGTTGCGATCAGCAAAAAACGGGATCTCTCCACGACCCGCATCAAGGCCCTTTTCACCGACTTTCACCTCACCGGGGAACCGGCCATGGACGCTGTCATAGCGCAGCAAATGAGCATTGGTTTCCAACCCGCCGGAATCGTTTACAGCAACGACTTCAATGTCGGTCCGACCGGTCTCATAAATCGCGCGCAGTGTATTGCGTCCGATCCGGCCAAATCCATTGATAGCAACCCTGACGGTCATAGTCTCGCTCCCACATCGCCCTCAGGGCGTTACGTCCAAATCAGCCCTCAAAGGGCATTTTGGCGTTGCATATGGGTGGCCGTGTGGGCGGTCCAGCCCTTGGCCGCTTTCAAACCGATTAGTATCGAAAACTCTCCACATGATTGGTAAATCATGTGTTTCAAACACCACAACTCATCGTTTTCATTAGGCTTTCGTAGACTATACGAAAGGCAAAACTTAGTGTTAGTCCTTAACTTGCAGCGTCTTCCGCAGCCGCATTCAGACGCACTGTGACGGCTTCAACAACGGCATCATCGGTAATCCCAAAGTGCGCGTATAGTTCTTTATAGGGACCGGACGCACCAAAGCTGTCCATGCCGATGAAGATACCATCTTCCCCGATCAAGCTATCCCATCCTTGGCGAACGGCAGCCTCAATGCCCACGCGCACGGGCGCATCACCGATGATCGCCTTACGGTACTCAGCGGACTTTTGGGCAAACAGTTCAAAGCACGGAACAGATACCACACGGGTGGGGTGACCGGCGCTTTCCAAACGTTTTTGAGCGGCCATCGCGATCTCAACTTCTGATCCGCTGGCAAACAAAGAAACCTGCGCCGCGCCTTTTGCTGGCGAGACTTCATAGGCGCCACATGCGCTGTGGTTGCGGCTGTCATACTCTTTACGGGCCGGAGCCAAGTCCTGACGCGTCAATGCGATCACGCTGGGTGTGTTGGAAGACTGCAGGGCCAGATGCCAGCACTCCGCTGTCTCCGTCACATCGGCCGGCCGGTATACGTTCAAATTCGGGATCGCCCGCAGCGCAGCCAGTTGCTCAACCGGTTGGTGCGTCGGCCCATCTTCGCCCAGCCCAATGGAATCATGCGTCATTACATGAATGACACGAATGCCCATCAGCGCCGCCAAACGGATGGAGGGTCGGCAGTAATCGGAGAAGATCAAAAATCCACCGGAATAAGGCAGCAACCCGCCGTGCAAGGCGATGCCGTTCATGGCAGCAGCCATACCGTGCTCGCGAATACCGTAGTGGACAAAACGTCCAGAGAAATCATCAGGCGTTATCGGGGCTGTCTGGCTTGTATTGGTGTTGTTGGAACCCGTCAGATCAGCCGATCCACCAATCGTCTCAACAACCGCGCCATTGATCACTTCCAGCGTTGCCTGAGAGGCTTTTCTGGTCGCTTTGGTTATCGGTTCGGCCGTGAGTTCTTTCAGATGCTCCTGCATCGCTGCTTCCAAACCGGCTGGCAGATCACCGCGCATACGCCGTTCAAATTCACCCCGCACGCCACTATCGGCCTTGGCCAAGCGTTCTTCCCATTCCTTACGGCCATGGGTGGAGCGCAATCCGGCAATGCGCCAAGCGTCCATGAGCTCGTCGGGCACTTCAAAAGCATCCGCGTCCCAGCCCAGCGCTTCGCGTGCACCTTTAATTTCGTCAGGACCCAGTGGGGAGCCATGGCTGGAGGCCGTGCCCGCTTTTGTCGGTGCGCCAAACCCGATCACGGTTTTACACGCAATCATGGTGGGTTTGTCGGATTGCTTGGCCTCTTCAATCGCGGCGGCAATCTGATCGTGATCGTGGCCATCAACCCGGATTGTATTCCACTGGGAGGCTTCAAAGCGGGCAATCTGATCTGTTGAATCCGACAACGAGATCGGCCCATCGATAGAAATGTTGTTGTCGTCCCAAAACACGATCAGCTTGTTAAGCTTCAAGTGTCCGGCCAGGCCGATGGCCTCTTGGCTGATGCCTTCCATGAGGCACCCGTCACCAGCCAGACAATATGTGTAGTGATCAACAATGTCGGAGCCGAATTCGTCAGCAAGCTTGCGCTCCGCCATCGCCATACCAACCGCATTGGCAATGCCCTGCCCCAAAGGACCGGTGGTCGTCTCGATACCGGCTGCATGGCCGTATTCGGGATGCCCGGCAGTTTTGTAGCCCAGCTGACGGAAGTTTTTGATCTGATCGATATCAATGTCTTTGTAACCCAGCAGATACAAAGAGGCGTACAGCAGCATGGAGCCGTGCCCAGCGGACAAAACAAAGCGGTCCCGGTCCGGCCAGTTGGGCTTCTTTGGATCGAACTTCATGAAACGTGTGAACAGCACGGTGGCGATGTCCGCCGCACCCATGGGCAAACCTGGATGCCCGGACTTTGCCTGCTGAACCGCGTCCGCAGACAGGAAACGGATTGCGTGCGCCATGCGCACGGCTTTTTCTTTGCTGATCATGAGAATTTGCGGCTATGCCGCCCGCTGTTTTGCCCAAAGGTTTGAAATCGGACCCACCTGCACACAGCGTCATGCGCCGCCCTCAGTCCGGTCCGTTTCAATCGCGCGGACACTTATCACCGCCCACCGAGGAATCAAAGCCGTGCAAGCACGGTTTGCGCGATTGGTGGGCCTTTGGGACACAGATTTGCCAAACCATTGGGTCAACCAACCGAGGTCGGGAGCGATCACATACTGTCCCAAGCTTGGCACAACGCTCAAAAGAACTGGGATAACGCATTCCACACATTGACCATTTTACGCTTTTGCCATTTGACTGACGGGAGCTGGGAACAAATGTATTCCGCCCCTGCGATGGCACACGCCATACGTCACGGGCGCAATTGAGTGGTGCGAACTGTATGGCACATCCGTCGGCACAACCCGCCCAAGCCCTCACGGAGGCGCTGGCCCGGTTGAACAAAGCGCTGGAAACGCTGGAAAATCGCGTGGACGCTACCAAAGACGCCATGGCCCGCGCAAAGAATCCGGCAGCCGAAGTGCAACGCATGGCTAATGATCGGGCACGGCTCGCCCAGCAACTGGACGATTCGCAAGCCCGCGCCGAGCATCTGGCCAAAACCAATTCGGAGGTCTCACGCCGTTTGGTGAGTGCGATGGAAACCGTCCGCCAAGTCCTGGACGAGTAAGCGCAAACTCTCCACTCCCATAAAAGCAGCAGAACGGATTTCTTCAAATGCCCCAAGTGGCAGTGCAAATTAACGGCAAGACCTACAGAATGGCCTGCGACGAAGGCCAAGAGGCTCATTTGTTGGACCTCGCCCAGCGCTTTGACCGCACGGTCAACCAACTCAAGGGCTCGTTTGGCGAAATTGGCGATCAACGCCTGACGGTCATGGCAGGCGTCATGGTCACCGATGAACTGGTGGAAATGGGCCACAAGCTGCGTGGATTGGAGGCGGAACTAGCCGATTTACGCGCACAACTGCGCCAATCCACCACGAGTGACGCGGCTTCTGAACGCGAACGGCAATTGGCGGAGGCGCTTGGCAAAGCGGCCGAACGGATTGAGAGCATTGCGGCAAAACTCGACTAACCCGCTCACTTCAGACACGCGGGCTGGTAAAACACGCAACACAAACCTACCTTAACCGAGAGCGGGCTGCGCGGTCCGAAGACATATCATCCCCGGGGCCTTACGAATTCCTTAGGGAGCTGTCCCTGTCCTTGCCCGTGGGCTTGGGCACACGGCGCCCACCTACACAGTAGGTTTCCGGGATCGAAAACGTTCTACGGCCGAGGCGGTTCGCTCACTTCTCACGCTTTGCCCCGCCAGACACACAGAGCCCCTCCTTTGACCACATCTTCGATTGATGATGGCATTGCCACCCCCGCTGAAGCCAAAGCGGCTTTGCGGAAGCAAAGTCTGGCCCGGCGCGACGCAATTGCGATCGACGCTCGAATCGAAGCCTCCCTGTTTGCAACTGAAGCGGGCGTGAACGCCCCACTGTTGGAGGAGGTCGGCGGCAAAGTGATTGCAGGCTACCATCCCATCCGCTCCGAGATCGACCCCAGGCCACTCATGTTCGCGCTGGCCGCGCGTGGCGCACGGCTCTGCCTGCCGGTCGTGACCGACAAAACGACTATCATTTTTCGCGAGTTGATACGCGGAGCGCCTCTGGTGGATTGCGGCTTTGGAACGGTTGGTCCCGGCGAAGATGCGGCAATGCACGACCCGGATATCCTACTCCTGCCCTTGAGCGTATTCGATGCCGATGGCGGACGCATCGGCTACGGCGCGGGCCACTATGACCGCGCCATCGCAAAACTGCAGGCCAAAGGAAAGACACCGGTTTTGATCGGCATGGCTTTTTCAACCCAAGAGGCGCAGACTGTTCCCGCAGAAGCCCATGATCAGCCCCTGAACGGTATCATCACCGAAGACGGATACCGCGCCGTCGCACTTTGATCTTGAGTTGGGCAAGAACGAACGAAAGCATTCATGCGCATTTTATTTTTGGGAGACATGGTTGGCAAAACCGGTCGCACCGCCGTCTTTGACAATCTGCCCGAAATCAAAAAACGTCTCCGCCCGGATTGCACCATCGTCAACGGTGAAAACGCCGCTTCCGGCTTTGGCATCACCCGCAAAATCCTGAACGAAACTTTGGACGCTGGCGTCGACATGGTTACCTCCGGCAACCACGCCTTCGATCAGAAGGAAACCTTAGGTTGGGCAGGACAAGAGGACCGGTTCATTCGTCCTGCCAATTTTCCAAAAGGCACGCCCGGGCGTGGGTCCAACCTCATCGTCTTGGAGGATGGCCGACGGGTGTTGGTCGCCAATATTATGGGCCGGGTTTTCATGCATCCGGATTTGGACGACCCGTTCGAAGCCGCCTCCAGCGTTTTGGACGGTGTGCAGCTTGGCAGAGACGCCGATGCAATCGTCATGGACTTCCACGCCGAAGACACCAGCGAGGCCCAGTGTTTTGGGCACTTTGTTGATGGCCAAGTCAGCTTCGTGGTGGGCACCCACACGCACATTCCGACAGCGGATCATCAGATTTTGGTGGGAGGCACGGCCTATATGACAGATGCGGGCATGTGTGGCGACTACGATTCTTCCATCGGATTTAACAAGGAAGAACCGTTGAACCGCTTCCTGACAAAAGTGCCCACCAACCGGATGGAACCGGCATCAGGCGAGGCCACCGTGTGCGGCGCATTAGTGATAACCGATGACAGCACTGGACTTGCGACAGCGATTGAACCTCTCCGGCTTGGCGGCCGATTGAGCCAGATTTGGCCCACGCTCTAGAGCCGTTTCCGTTCAAACGGAATCGTTTCAGCGAAAGAAACCGCGTTGAAACAACAAGCTAGAGCCAATCGGCGCTTCAAAGAAGCGGTGATTGGCTTTAGCAGTTCGAAAGAGGCAAGCGCGTTAAAGCACGGTCCGTTCCAGCAACCAGCCTAAGCCAAATGCTCCGATAACCAGAGAGGCCGGGATAGCGATGCGCTGACGATACCATGTTGCGTGCGCAAACCAGCCCACCATCACAAACGCAGCCGCGATTACCGTAAGCTGGCCCAGTTCAACGCCTACATTAAAGGCGATCAGGCCCAAGACATATTGCTCGGGTGGCAGGCCAACTTCCGTCAAGATACCTGCAAAGCCCAACCCGTGCAGCAGGCCGAAGGCGAACACCAACAGGGGTCGCCAAGGCGTAAGCCGTCCAACCAAAATGTTCTCCACCGCCACATAGACAATCGACAAGGCTATCAGCGGCTCGACGATGGTGGGAGAGATGTTGACGATGCCATACAGACCCAGCGCCAGCGTGATGGAGTGGGCAACGGTGAAGGCGGTAACCTGCCACAAAAGCGGGGTAAGTTTCGTCGACAGGAAAAACAGGCCTAAGACGAACAGGATGTGGTCCAGCCCCTTGGGCAAGATGTGGGTGAAACCCACAACGAGATAGTCCCAAAAACTTTCTAGATTGCTGCGGGCGACCGCAACGCCAATGTCCAAGGGTTCGCTCACCGTACCGGCGTTGAAAAATCGCGCCTGCCATTCTTGACCGGGCCGCTCTATTCGAAGCGCCGACGATCCGTTGACAGCTGGATACGCCCAAACAAACGTTGAACTGCCGCTTGGGATCGTGCCTTCCATCTCGATAACGCTGGCGCGAGCCAAATCAACGTCTCCGACGTCAGGAACGGCAACCCAAACCAGTTTTGGTTCCGCTGATGCACCGTCAAAAGCCAAACCAACGTCAGCCAAAAAAGCAGGCGCAATTGTATCAAACTGCGCACGGAGTTCGGCTGGTTCGAGCTTGCGCAATTGATTGTAGAGGTCAGCTTGGGGCGAATCCTGCGTGTTGTCGTGCTCTGGCCCAATCTGCGCCAACAGCGCTTCCAAATTGGTATCGATGGCCAAACGGTATCGTCCACTGTTCTCAAACGTCAGCGTGACAATGGAAGGCCGTTGCTCATGGGCATTTGCAGCGCCAAGACCGGTCCAAAGCCCCGCAAAAACAGCAAACCAAGAGAACCCAAACACAATAATAGCACGTGCACATATCATCGTTAAATGACGGGAACACCCATGAAGCGTGGTCAAAGACATGAAGTCACTTTCAGATGATGCGCTTGCCAAGACTTTTCTTAGAGCGGCAAGACTGCCAGAACAATGAGACTGATCCTTCGATCCCTCAAAAGGCCCGCCATGCGCTGCAATTTCCGTCCGTTCGTCCAAGTCCAACACTGGATGGCAGCCTTCGTGCTCGCGGCCACAATGGGCGGCCATTTGCCCGCCGCCGAGGCCCACGAATACTATCTAGAGCCCGAAACCTTCGCGCCCAAGGCCGGTGCGGATGTAAAAGTCAGTCACAAACTGGGCCAGCGGTTTTACGGCAATGAGATGCCATGGGTGACACGTTGGAACGTCCGATCAGAAATTTGGCACAAGGGCACATCACAACCGGTGAACGGCGAGATCGGAGATCGCCCGGCACTGACGCTAAAGGACATCAAACCCGGTCTCACCATCGGCGTGCACCAGAGCAATGTTGATTTCATAACGTTCAAAACGTGGGAGAAATTCCGCACCTATGTGTTCAAAGAAGGCATTGGCGAAGCCGCCCGCGACAGCGAAGAGGGTCGCAAACCAAAAATAGGCCTTAAGGAAGGTTATTCCCGCTATGCCAAAACGCTGATCTATGCCGGAACAGAGACCGACTATGCCGATCAATTGGACCGTGCCACCGGTCTGAAAATTGAACTGATAGCCCTCGACAACCCAATGACACTGGACCCAGCCAAGCCGCTGCGGGTTCAAGCGCTGTACGATGGAAAACCTTATGTTGGTGGAATGATCAAGCTGTTCACGGGCATCAAGACCGAAGCCTCACACCATATTTTGACCGACAAAAACGGACAGGCAAGGATTCCTTCGGCAGGTCCCGGCCCCTACCTGCTCAACATCATCAAGATGACCGAACCACAAAGCCAAGACGCGCTCGACAAAGAGGCGCATTGGGAAAGCTTTTGGGCGACACTGACCTTCCAGCGGCGCGGCTAAACTTTCGGTGGGCGTCACGATTGCACTGCTGCTTCTAACCTCGGCCTTTTCGCTGGGATTGGGGCTCACACTGCCGCTCATGCAGGTCGAGAAACTCTACTTCTTCACCCAGACGCCCTCCCTGCTGGAAGTCATTGGCACAACGGCGCAAAGCGGTGATTGGCTGATCACAATGGCCATTGCGCTGTTTTCGATTGTCTTTCCGCTCACCAAGTTGTCGGTCGTTTTCATCACGGCCATGGCGCGTGACGCGGCCTCCCACATATCGCCCTTGTTCCGATGGGCGGGGGCTCTTTCCAAATGGTCGATGATGGACGTTTTGTTGGTGGCGCTGGTGATTGTTGCCGCAAAAACTTCCGGACTTGCCAGCGCTGTGTCCCAAATGGGTATCTGGTTTTACGCTTTAAGCGCCGTCACCGGTGCCGTCGCTGCTGCATTGCTGAAACGGCAACTTAAGGAACAGGAAACGGATTGGGGCCGTTAACCGTTTTTAAGACGGCAAACGGCGACCCGGTTGATAAGCGACGAGGATCTGCAAGCGTTGCTCTTCTTGTGCTGCCGCTTGATCGGCAGGTGTGATTTCGATCAACCCTGAATCGCGGTAGCGCATTAGTTTATTGCGCAAGGTGCGGACGCTCACGCCTAAAATATCGGCAGCCCAAGTGCGGTTGCCACCGCACCGAGACAGGGTGCTCAAAATCAGATCACGCTCCACATCGGCCAAGCGTCGGCCCACAAAAGCATCCATATCAACCGTGCCGGACATGGATGTTCCGGATCGATTTTTTGCGGATGTCTGTTTCGTGTGCATGTGCGTTCCCCGAAAACTGCGGCCACCTTTTGCGGTGCCGGTCTGTTTTGTCATGGTGGCTGTGTGACGCTGCGAGCGCCATCATCAACCGTCACCCTCATACTGACCGCTTATGGTAAATCGGGGGTTAAGCGATCAGCACGAAGTGCCGATTTGCCAAATCGGCAAACCGGTAAAACGAAAAATAATTTGAAGTGATACGCACCAAGACGCACTCGCTGCCGACCGTACAGGACGGAGAAGCCCGCTGGGATCAGATCATTGAACTAGTGGCGATACTGTTGGATGCGCGTGGTACGCAAGCCAGCCAGACCGTGGTCATCAATAGACGCCTGCCAGGA
>JBCBYZ010000162.1:0-6103 GCA_039815595.1 Pseudomonadota bacterium
GGTGTATTTCCAGCGCTTTTACAAACCAATCTAACTGACGGGTGAAGTCGGACCGCTCGCTGACAAGTTTGAGAACGTAGCAGTGAAGGTCAAAACACCTGGCAGAGCCGTCAGTCATGGGTTTGTTCGCCTGCGGGGTGGACGTGGATCACCGTCATGTTTTCGTTTTTTTGGTCGATCACGCTGTCACCGTCCAACACGACCCAACAATGGGCTTCGAGCGCCGGTTCATTCAGGCTCGCGTTGTCGATCCCAAACCACAATTGCGGTTCGTATCCGGCCCGCCGCAGCATGGCGTAGCCCAAGACACCGGTGCGCAAGCATTGTCTGTTGCGCATCAAGAGGGGATTGCGTGTCAGTCGCCATGCGTATTTGCAGATCAACTCCCTGTCTGTGCCTTGCAACCGGGAAGCGGGTTTAGCGTCTGCCAAGGCGAGGACGTCGCCCAAAGCATGATTTCTGATCTGTAAGGGCAAGATGCGTGCCCGCAGCCAGATTTCGGCTTTAAGCGCGAGCTTTTTGGCACGGGACAGTGTTGTTGTCTTGGCTTTGATGGAAGTGGATGCGGAGGGGTCCGACACGGGTTCGCGGTCTGTTGCGCGCTACGATTGGTTGGTTGAGGTGACCATGCCTTCACTCGTCAACTCTGTCAGCAGGTCCATCACATCCGGCAAAATCTCCGCCTGCTCAGCTTCATAGAGTTCCGTCAGTTGCGCACTGAGTTCATTGGCTGATACGGGCCGAGTGATAAGCGCCACCACATCCCGCGCGCTTTCATTGCAGGTGTGGATTTGACCGCTCACGGTGTTGAGCAAAATCCCGGTATCCCCAACAGGGCGAAAAGCCACGTTTTCGGCCAGGGTAACGCGCGTATCCGGTGCCAAGGGTGTGCTCATGCTTCTCATCCCAGTCTGTGTTGCGGCGCGGCTCTGTCATACGGTGCCATCATCCGAAGCGGGTTCTAACGTGTTTGTAAGATCGGTCATAGGGCAAATGAAACACGCCCGAGACCTGACTTTTGCACTTGCCGTCGTTGTGGAACCGGGCCGCTGAACACTTTGACTTTTTCGTTTTCGAAAGGCCGTTTTCGTTTGCGCGGAAAACCGCTAACACACATTGGCAATCTTTCTGGGAGGAAAAAACCATGACACGTTCCATTACGCGGCTGACCCGCCGCACCGCGCTGAAACTCGCCACGGTCGCAACCCTCGCAACCGGCGTCGCCGTTGCGCCCACTTTCAGTGCCCCGGGTTATGCTGCTGACACCAAGATCACGGTGGGCGCTCTGCGCTTCACCAGCCATGCTGCGAGTTTCGTTGCTTTGGAGCGCGGTTACTTCAAAGAAGAAGGTTTGGATGTCACTTTCCGCTTTTTCCAGGCCGCGCAGCCTATGGCCGTGGCCGTGGCCTCCAAGGACGTGGACTACGCTGTGACAGCCATTTCCGGGGGTTTGATTTCGCTGGCAGAAAAAGGCGCGGCTAAAGTCGTTGGCGGTGCGCTGATGGAAGAGGCCGGTATAGACGGGCAAAAGCTGTTGGCGTCCGATGCTGCCTTCAAGGCCGGTTTGACCGCACCTTCCAAGCTTGCGGGCAAGACAATCGCGGTGACGCAGCCCGGCTCTTCGTTCCATTATATGGGCTCTAAAATTGCTGCCAAAGAAGGCGCAAAGGTTTCCTTCAAGCCCTTGCAGAAAGTTGGCGCGATCATCGGTGCCATGAAGTCCGGTCAAGTGGACGCTTGGCCCATCGTGCCCCATATCGCAAAGCCATTGGCTGGCAGCGGCGCTGTGCACATCATCGGGAATGTGGCTGATTACATTCCGGACTATCAGGTGACTGTGGTGTTTACCTCCGCCGACAATGCCGCCAATCAACGTGATACAACCAAGGCGTTCCTGCGGGCATTTTCAAAAGGCGCTGCGGACTTTAACGCTGCACTGGTAGACAAGACCGCCGGCGATGCGGCAGCCGAAGAGATGGTGAAACTGGTCCATAAATACGTCTACACCGACCGGCCTTATGAAAAGGCTGCTCCCAGCATCCGTAACGGGGCGATGCGCATCAGTGCCAACGCAAAGCTGAACGCAGCCTCAGTCCAAGATCAGTTGGACTGGTTTAAGTCTGAAAAGCTGGTCAAAGACACGATCACTTATGAGACGCTGGTGGATACGTCTTACACCCAGTAGGGCGTGGGTTAGCCACAACATCGATCTTAGCAAAACAGACCCTCGCGCTCCTCTACGAGATGAAAGCGCGGGGGTTTCTTCTTTATGATTTGGAACGTTCATGGACCTGCGTCTTGAAGGGCTGAGCCACCATTACGGCACCACGGAAGTGATGCGCGGTATCAATCTGGATATCCCGGCAGGCCGCATCGTGTGCATTGTGGGACCGTCCGGCTGCGGCAAGTCTACCATGCTGCGGTTGATCGGCGGACTGGAACAGCCAAGCACAGGGCAGGTTCTGCAAATTGGTGACCCGCCAGCCGAAAGCTTGAACCCGCTCACCTACGTCTTTCAGGATTTTGCATTGCTGCCATGGCGCACGGTGGAGGGCAATGTGAGCCTGGTGCTGGAAGATCACGGGCTTTCGGTCACCCAGAGCAATGAAATCATCACCGATGTCTTGGTGCGCACGAAACTGTCGGATTTCCGCAAAGCGCTGCCACGTCAGTTGTCTGGCGGGATGAAACAGCGGGTTGCCATCGCCCGCGCCTTGGCGGTGCGTCCGGCGGTGATGCTGATGGATGAACCGCTTTCGGCACTGGACAGTCAGACCCGTGAATTGCTCATGGATGATCTGGTGGCCCTTTGGCAGCGCGAAGCGTTCACGGCTGTTTACGTTACCCACAATCTTGCCGAAGCTGTGCGGCTCGGCCATTCCATCGTTGTGTTATCGCGCCGTCCGGGACAGATCCGAGAGATCGTTGACGTCACCATTCCACTCGGCGAGCGCAAGATGGGGGATGCGATCTTGGAGCGCACTCAACAGCACCTTTGGGGTCTGATGCGCGACGAAGCCATGGCTGCCGATCAGGAGTTGCTCCATGCGTGAGGCCGTCGATCCATCCGCCAAACCTGTTGCGTTCCGTGGTGGCGGCTTTGCGCCCACACCTGTGCGACTGGTGGGGCCTGTCGTCTTTATCGGGTTGATTGCCCTCATAGAGGTGCTCACCCGTGCCGGTATCATAACCAGCTTGACCCTGCCCAAGCCGAGCGATGTCTGGGCGACGTTTGTTGAACTTTGGCAATCGGGCTTGCTCTGGTCACACCTCATTCCGTCGATCAACCGATTGCTTGTGGGCGCAGCGCTCGGAGCCACTGCTGGCATCGCGCTTGGGGTAATGATCGGTTTGTTCTCCTTGGTGCGCGCCGGTTTGGTGCCTTTGGTGGCAGCAATTTTCCCCATCCCAAAAATCGCCTTGTTACCTTTGTTTGTAATCTGGTTTGGGATCGACGAAGCGTCAAAATACGCGTTGATCGCCTTTGGTACTTTTACACCAACAGTGGTTGCGACCTACGGTGCTGTGGACAACGTGGATCGCTCGCTCATTCGTATGGGACAAAGTTTTTCCATGTCCTGGTGGTCCATCGTGCGCAAGATTGTTCTGCCGGGAGCGATGCCGGGCATTCTCTCCGGGCTGCGGGTCAGCTTGGCCATCGCCATTATTTTGTTGGTAGCGGCAGAGATGCTCGGCGCTGAATACGGCATTGGTGCCTACATCTTGCAAGCTGGTTCACTCTACGATCTGGAACGTCTGTTTGTTGGCGTGTCCATATTGTCGATACTCGGCGTGACCGTCAGCACGGTGATTGGAGCGATTGAGAGGCGTCTGCTGAACTGGCGCAGCTAAGTTTCTTGTGGGCTTGTATCGCGTGCGTAGCGAACAAAATCACTCATGTGGAGCCGGGTGCAAAAAGGTCCATGGAGAGGTTTCGGAACCTGTCTCTACTGGCACTTCGATCAGTGCTGGAATGTCGCGCGCCAGATAGTCTTCGATAGCCGCTTTCAGCGCTTCTGGTGTTTCGGTTTTGCAGGCTTCCATGCCGAAACTTTGAGCAAGAGCCACGAAATCCGGGTTCTCTAATTCAGACCCCAGCACACGCCCTTCATAGACAGTGTTTTGGTCTCGCAGAACGTTGCCATAGGCGCTGTTGTTGAAAACGATAGCGATGACGTTGATTTTAAACTGCACCGCGGTTGCCAGTTCCTGCACGCCAAACATAAAGCCGCCGTCGCCGGAGATGGAGATCACGGGCTTGTCGGGATTAGCAATCTTCACGCCCAAAGCCGTGTTGTAACCAAAGCCCAAATTATCCTGATAGCCACAGGTAATGTACTGGCGGGGTTTGTAGACCGGAAAACCGAAACGGGCTGTGAAGCCCATCTGGCTCACCTCTTCAACAAAGATGCCGTCGCGCGGCAGGGCTGCCCGCATCGCGTCAACATACGCCATTTGTGGCTGAACGGAGTCGTAATCGATGCGCGCATCTGCGCTGATTTTGCCAAACTCGTCTTCGCGGTTTGTCGCCGCCTGATCGACGGCCTTGATCAAGGCTTGGGTTGCTTCCGCCGCATCGGCCACCACGGGGCAGTCCGGTTTCAGACGCACCATTTCAGTTGGGTCGATATCGATGCGGATGGTTTTGAGCCCTGTGGGTTTCCAACGCCAGCGCATGAATTGGAGTTCCAACCGCGAGCCGATGCCGATCAACAGATCGCAGTTTTTCCAGAACGCATAGCCAGCGGCGAGATCCATCGCGTAGGGGCTGTCGCCCGGCACCACGCCTTTTCCACCGCGATGGCTGGTGACAGGGGCTTGGATCTTTTTGGCCAGCGCCAGCACTTCGTCTGCGGCGTCATATGCCCCGCCGCCCACCATGATAAGCGGGTTCTTTGCCGCCGCTATCAGCGCTGCCGCTTCTTTGATCTGCGAGGGGTTGACGGGCGTCGCGCGCAGCCGACGGGGCTCCAGGTCGGGCTCCGGGCCGCGCATTCCGAAAGTATCCCACGGGGTTTCCACCGCGACGGGGCCTGGCCGATCTGACTGCATGGCACGAAAGGCGTCGGCCATCGTGTCTGCGGCTTGTGCCTGATGGTTGATGCGGGCGGCATGTTTGGTGAGGCCCTTCAATGTGCTCAATTGATCCGGCAATTCGTGCAACTGGCCGCGGCCTTGGCCGAGCAGGTGGGTCATGATGTTGCCGGTGATGCACATGACGGGCGCATTGGCCCCGTAGGCCGTGCACAAGGCTGCACCGGAATTCAGCACACCGGGCCCCGGCACCACGGAGTAGACGCCCGGCTTTCCGGTGGATTTTGCATAACCATAGGCCATGTAGCCCGCACCCTGCTCGTGACGGGTGTGAATGGTGCGAATGCTATTTCCCCGCCGCTGTAAGGCGTCGTTAAAGTCGTACATGTGTGCGCCCGGAATGCAGAACACTGTGTCTACACCGTGTGCGATCAGACTGTCTGCGATCACTTCGCCGGTTGTTTTTTGGCTCATTGGGTGGTTCCGGTTAGTGGGTAGTCGTCTTCTTTTGTTTCGTCGTCATCTTTCAGATCGAGTGCCTGCATGTCTTCCAGCAGGTCCAGCAGAACCTCCAGACGGTCCGCGCCGTAGCGGGCCTCAAGTGTATCGAAGATCGCACGGCTTTGGTCGGCATGGCTGTGGAGGAGACGCCGCCCGTCTTCTGTTACGGTCACGATTGTCTTTCGTCGGTCGCGCTCATCGTCTCCTCTCGTGAGCAAACCCTCGGCCTGCATGGCGGTCAGAAGACGCGTGAGGCTGGAAACCATCAAGCAACACGATTGAGCAATGACCGTCTGCTCAAGAGGGCCATCTTCATCCAGCACGCGCAGGATACGCCATTTCTGTTCGCTGATGCCGCTGGAATGCAGCATGTCGCGGATTGGTTCCATCATGGTTTCGCGGGCGCGCAATAAAGCGATCGGCAGGGAGCGCGCCGTGGGACGCAACTTGCTTTTGACCAGACGTTTATCTGGTCGTTGGCCCGTGTTTTGGGCAGGTGGTCTTGGCTTGATTGCCGTGTCGGTTTGTTGGGCCATTGGCGGACTATGCGGAATGGTTTGGTTTGAAA
>JBCBYZ010000099.1:0-12523 GCA_039815595.1 Pseudomonadota bacterium
CCTTCGCTCATCACATCACCCTTTCAGCACACCGCCTGGAACGGCGGCGGCGGCGCGGGCGATCATCTCCCTGCGGCCTTCAGGCGTTTTTGACTTTTCAAGAGATGCGCGTTTGGCGGCCTTTTGCAGACCGGCCACAGATGTTTCATCGGCCCAAGCCGGAAGTGTCACCTCCACACCACCATTGGGGAGTTGGCGCAGATCGACAGCCATGGCGGGTTCGCGGCGATCGACAAAGCGCGCCACATGGCCCAGAGCCACGTCGCCCCACTTGCCTCTTGCCGTCTCCTTTTCTTTCAAAACCACGGGCCCATCGACGTCCGGCACGAGACGCACCAGGCCATGGTCATCGCCTGACCCCAGCAGAACGCGCAACCGAGTGCCGTAGGCCAAATTCAGACGCTGCACCTCCGCGTCCTTAAACGTGATCCAGAGCCTTGCCGCGACATCACCCCGCTTGCGCAGCGACACGCGCACAGCGTGATCCCAAGTCTTGGCGGGTTGAGCAACAGGCACAAAATCGTCAAACGGCATCACAGTCTCCATCAGGGTTGGGGCTGCCAACGCGGCACGCGCATCGCGCCGTCTCAGCCTTGAAACGGGCCAGCATGTCGGCAGCGGTTTTGTGGTCACGGGCCAGTTTCAACAGCACATCAGCGTGACACGGCGCTTCGGGCCCGCACCAACAGGCGAGATGTTTGCCGCGCAGATAAGTCAGGCTTTCCAAGGCGGTCAGCCGGTGCAATTTCTGTTTTGCGGTCCATGCGCCTGCCGTCATCGTGGGCGGCGGAATCTCCAACACGGGCACGCGCCCACCTTTCGCCTCGGCATGGATGCGCAGAGCGTTCTCCCGCGCCTTGGCTTTTTCAACGTCCGGCGGGGGCACCATCACAGGGCCGGTGTTCAGCAGCGAGCGATACAGCGCGACACATGTCGCAGCATCGCCATGCACACCCACAACATACGGATTGCCGAGCCGTGAGGGGCGCGCCACGTTGACCACGGGTCGCCCGTCGGGAGATTGGTCTTGCAAGACAAACCCCCGCTGCCGCGACAGCCGCAGCCGAACCGGTTGCGCAGAGTTAAGCCCACTCATTGTTTGTCACCCTCCCCGTCCGCACGGCGGGCGCGGGAGGAGGAAACGCCTGCCGTGCGGTGGGCACGGTCCGCGTATTCCACTGCGCGGTCCGGACGAGTTGAACGGGTTGAAAGGTCATCCTCTACTGCGCTTTGGGAGCACCGAAGGTCATCGCGCCACACATCCAAAGCGTCACGCCTTTGAGCGTGTGCCGCTGCTTCAGCCAGCCGCAGAAAGGTGATCACGCCGAACAGCACGATCAATCCGACGAACAGGATCAGCAGAGCCATCCAAAGGGGAAGCGTCATTCCCAACCTCCCGATGACACAGGCCGTCCAACTCCCGTTCCAAGGTGGCGCGGCGTTCGGCCATGGCGGCACGTTGGGCCCAGTCGAGACGAGGCAGACACGCCGCCAGGAACGCGGGGCCAAAAGCCTCGATCATGCAAAACAGCGCATCCCCGCTGGGGGTCGCTTCGCCCCGCAGCCAGTTTTCGGCACTGCTGATGCTGCGCCCTGTGAGGCTGGCGAGATGCGCGGCGGCGCATGTGGGAAACCGTGCCCGCACAAAGCGGACGAACAAACTGCGGTCGAATCCCAGAATTCTGGGGTCGGATTGGCAAGACATTGGGGACCTCGAATGCGATTGTGAAACCGCGCTTGAGGTTGAGTTTGAGACGACTTCCAAGACAGCACCCGCCCGGTCCACTGCGCCAACAGTGGTTCGAGCCAACAGGGTGGGATCGACATGCAACATGAGACGCTCCAAACGCAAAACAGGGAGACAAGACCTTAGAAAAACAAGAACTGGAGCAGGGCATCAAACGCCCCTCCATTCACAGGCACCACCCGGCACAACGACCCGAGGCACCGGCGCGCCGCGTTCCATGGCGCAGGAATAGCTGTTGGACGCCTCCCATTGCCGCACGGCGATATGGTCTTCCAGACACACGGGCCGGTCGCACGCTTCGGGCCAATGGGCCGCGAACCAATCCATGACGGAATCATATTTGCGCGCCGTCACGGTGCTGGGGTCTTTCCCCTCAAGCCGAGAGAAAAACCTGTGATCCTTCGCCACCAAATTGCCGAGACGAGCCGCGCTGATGCCGACCGCATCGCAATATGCGTCGCGCAAAGTCAGCAGGGTCTGTACAGCCATGATTTCCATGGCGACGGTATATGGGGGATCAATCCCCCTAATGCAAGGGGATTTTTCCCCGTATCGCTATAAGGGAAAAATCCCCACAATTCGCACATGACGACAGTTTTACACGAACGCACGCGCGAACTGCTGGAAAAACAAGAGAAATCTATGCGCAAGGTCTCCCTTGAGATGGGGTTAGGCCCTACTTTTTTGCGCGATTTTTTTCGCCGGCCGACCTCTACGATGCATCAGGCAAATGTGGAAAAGCTGGCAAGAGCCTTGGGAACGACACCATCCTTTCTAACCGGCGATACGTTTTCTGCGGTACAGCCAGTGACAGCGAAAACGCTACCTGTGTTGGGCCGGGCCGCCGCCTCGGCCATCGGCTCCGAAAACATTATCGAAGATCCCATTGAGTGGATGCCCCTGCCCACAGCACTGGTGGGAGTGCGCGATGCCTATGCCCTCTTGGTGGAAGGCGACAGCATGATGCCGCTCTATAAACCCAGAGATCCCATCGCAGCCCACCCGCGCCAACCCGTCTCGCCAGGTGATATCATCGTTATCCAGGAAGAGCGCGACGGCGCAATCTATGCATCGGTCAAAGAATTCGTGCGCAAAACCGATACTGAACTTGTGGCCCTGCAATACAACCCGCCTGCAGAACTCAAGTTCAAACTCAAACATATCAGGACGATCCACCGCATCCTGCCGTGGCGAGAGCTAATCGGCATCTAGTCATCACACACCGTTCAGGGGCGAACAGGAGTGAACTATGAAACAGACTTTATTGGCATCGACTTTGGCAGCCGTCCTGTCTCTGAGCGTCATCACACCCACACGTGCAAACGACATGGAGGCCGCTTGTAGAGTGGTGATGAAACACCTTTATGCGCCACAGTCACCTCCCAAAATTCTAGAAGTAACCTCATTCCCGGAAGCATCTAAACCGCGCGTGGTTTTCTCTCATGTGGGGCGGGAAGATATAGCGTCAGTACTATCCAACCAACCGCCGCCAAAAACTGAGTCCCGTTGTTTTTTCGATAGTGCGCAGAAGCCCATGAATCTCGTGGACATGAATCTTAAGGGCAGATCAACGCTGTATTTTCAAACCAAATTTGAAGAAGCGCAGATTATTTTGAAGCGCGCAGGCTTCTGACTCTCATGATCAAACGTACCTTCAACATCCTATTCTGGATCATCTTCATAGCGTTCAACGCATGGATGGCGACACGCGCATGGGGCACCTATGGCGCGATCAACGATATATCGGTCGCGGTGGATACCGCGATGAACCTTGACCAAACGCCGTCAGAATCCACGCCCAATGTCCCCACAGCCACCTATGTCATGGCTTACAGCGTGCTGGGGTTTGTTTGGTTTACAGGGGCCATGTCGCTGGCCTTCGTCATTTTTTTGACGCGCCCCAAGCGTCCAAATTCTATCATGATTTCAAATCCGAACGACAGAATTGAACCTCGCTTCTAAAACACATTGCATGAAATTTCCCCCATTACGTTGACATGGGGGATATATCCCCCTTATGTTCCGACCATCGAAACCCCGATGGAGCGGATCATGTCCTCACCTTTTTCATCAGTCCAAGCCTTGTTGAAAGCCTTGGCGCCGCACCCGCACCTCGCGGCCACCTTTGTCCAGCCCGACTTTTCCGGCAATGGGTTCATTGCCCGCAGTAGCTTTGCAGCGGGTTTGTTTGGCGGGGGTTCCGGGGTAGCGAGCCCCGCTCGCCATGGCGGAGCAAAGAAACCGTCGAAGCCCCAAAAGCGTGGGCCCAACAATGCGACCTTCTATCCTCACCCGAATTTCTATTCCGGCTTTGACGGCGTGCCTCTGCCCCCGGCGGGCGACATCAGCCGCCGCGACTATGAACACGATCGGCACATGGAAAAGCTGGAGGCGGAAGTGCGCCGCCGCTGCAACGCCACCCCGCAACGTCGCGAAAGCGATATCCGCTGTGAGGTCTATTCCGATGATGCCGCCCGTCAGACCGTTGAGGCGAGACACAACGGTGCAACTGCGGTAGCGGCGTCAGACTGGCTCAACCTGGACACACTCACGGTGGAGCAGATGCTGTTTGACCGGCTCAAACAGGCCTTCCTGAACGACCAGAGCTTCACCAAGGCTGACCTGCAACGGGACTTGGACCTGACGGTCAACGACATCGACCTGAACTGGCCCACTGCCCACAGGCGCTTCACGCTTTGGCAAAACGCCCGGGCTGAACGGCGCGGAGATTATCCCATCGTCGATCAAGCAGATCCGGCGGGGGTGCGGGGCCGTGGGCCGCTTAAGAAAGAGACGGCGGGGGTTCCGGGGATGGTCGCTGCGCGACCAACGGCGGAGCAAACAAAGTCGCCCCCCGCCGGTTGATGCTGGCCCGCCAGCCGTGTGCGGAGCCTTATGGGAACCATGTCTCAAGCACACCGGACGGGCTGGCGGGTTTTTTATCCCCAATCAACTCCCCCAATCCGCCCGCTGCCCCAGTTTTGCGTTTGGCAGCGGGTGAGAGAACCGAGACGCGCCATGACCAAGAAAACCGACCGCATCACACCATCTTTCGCCGCTCGCAATGGCGAGGAATGGACCCGCGCCGAAGATCACTTCGTGCTGGAACACGCAGACTTCGGCACGCCCTTGGAGCGCCTGCAAGAGGTTGCACGCGAACTTGGCCGCACGACGGTGGCCGTTTGCACACGCCGCCGCGAGTTGAATTTTCAGATCAGCCAACAGCGGGACGCCAACACCGCCCTGCTGCAAAGAACCAATTCCGGCATCAGCGCGGCCACGCTGCGCGACGAGAAGACGCCCAAATACAAAACGCCCGATATGACCTTGCGGGCCATACGGGCCAGCATAGAGCGCGAGCGCAGAACCCATGCGCTTTACAATGCTCATTTGAACCGGACCGGCACCACTGCGGTGCAGCACGACGCGCTGACCGTAACGGGCCAAGAGGGTCGTTACGTGCCGTTTTGGGAACGGGATGAACATGCCATAGCGCTGGCGCAAAACCAGTTGAGCCATCGCGATCACCCCAACTATCCGCAGCGCCTTGCCCGCGCAAAACACGCGGTCGCCCTCACCAGCCCCAACCGCATGGCCCTGATCAAGGCCGTCCGCGCCATGACCAACAGAGCGCCGCGCAAAGAGCAAGAGCCGCAGGAGGCTGCGCTGTGAGCACCGTAATCGATCCCTTTGAAATCCTGAACCGCGCCATACGAGATGCGGAGCGGGCACAAACCGAAGGCCGCAGCCTTAGCGCCGTCTGGGCCTTAAACGATGTGCTGCGCCAACTCACGCCAGCCACCCCGACAGGCAATCCGGCGTCCTGTCCCTTCTTTGACGGCAACGCATTGGGCTGCACCAAAGCTGGTGCGTGTGAGTGCAAGGAGATGCGAGATGGCTGAGAACAGCGGCATTGAGTGGACACACCACACTTGGAACCCATGGGTTGGCTGCACAAAAGTCAGCGCAGCTTGCGACTTCTGCTACGCGGAGGGCTGGGCCAAGCGGGCCGGTCGTGATGTGTGGGGTCCGAAGGCAGATCGGCAGCGGACCAAAACGCAAGGCTACCCCATTAAGTGGAACAAACGACTGGAAGGCACTGGGCGCCGGGAGCGCGTCTTTACGGCGTCTCTGGCTGACGTGTTCGACAATCACAACTCGATCCAGCCGGAATGGCGGGCATCGATGTGGGAGACGATCAAAGCCTGCCCAAATCTGGACTTCCTGCTTCTCACCAAGCGCCCTCAAAATATGCGCCGTTTTATGCCGGATGACTGGGGAGACGGTTATCCAAACGTCTGGCTGGGCACGACAGTGGAAGATCAAGCGGAGGCCGACCGACGCATCCCTCATCTGCTAAGCGTTCCAGCCGTTGTCCGGTTTCTGTCGTGTGAGCCTTTGCTGGGGCCGATTGATGTTACGGCCTACTTAAGTGGATGTTTCGAGTGCTCAGAGATTTGTGGCTTCCGTTCAGGCGACGAACCGTTTGATGAACGCTGCACAAACTGCGGCACGACTGATCAAGTTAGTAGTGAACAGTTTTGCAGTGCCTGCGGCCACCAGGCATTTGTAGCAGTCTGCCCGGAATGCGATGCCGACGCCGTTCATTCACATCCCGACACGGAATGCTTGTCGTGGGTCATCACAGGTGGCGAAAGCGGGCCCAACTTCCGTTCAGCCAATCCAGACTGGGTCCGCTCACTGCGCGACCAATGCGCAGAAGCAGATGTCCCGTTCCTGTTCAAACAATGGGAAGGCAAGACGCAGGCTCAGATCAAGGCCATGGGCCGCGAGTTGGATGGTGTCGTGCACGACGGCTATCCAACAGGATTTGCGTGATGGAGCAGCTTGTCAAAAACCTTGAGAACCCGCGCCACACCATGCCGATTGATGATGATCTGCGTGCAATGGGGTATGCGCACTTGTTCGAATTGGCCAGTCGCTACGGTACTGTCTCCATAAGCGACGGCACGCAGGGCGGCTACTCTGTGTCCATCCGTGGATGGCGCTCTCCAACGGGGTGCTGGTCTTCGGACAGCGACTGGCACGACACTGCTGAAAACGCTTTGCGAGAGGCTGTGCAGGGCATGAGGCATTTACGCCACGAGCTTTTGAGTGTCGATGACGGCGCACCGGTGGTGCAAATGAATCCGTCCGGCTTGCTGACCGGGCCCACATCAACCCGCGCTTTTGAAACATCTAAGGACCACGTGGACTACATCCGCGACTGTGTGATGTGTGCATCCGATGCGAGCGAAATTCTGGATGATGTCCAACGCAGTTTTCATGGCCGTGAGAAAGACTAATGCCACGCCCGTCCGTCACACCGCCCGAGGCAGGCAGCGCCCTCGCACCCCGCTTGCTGAGCAAGTCGGAAGCTGCGGCTTATTGCAACCTGTCTTTGTCCGGCTTTGGCGAGTGGGTACGGGTCGGCAGGCTTCCCAATTCTATACCCCACACCCACCGGTGGGACCGAAGGGCCATAGATCAGGCGCTTGACCGCCTTAGCGGAATTGCATCATCATCCAATGTCTCAGCATTGGATGAATGGAGAGCCAAGAGAGATGCGCGTCATGCTTGATGGTCTCCACTCCGTCACCAAGAAACTGGCGGGCGGGCGGCGCAAGGTCTATCATTACGCTTGGCGCGGTGGACCGCGCATTCTGGCAGACCCAAACACACCTGCGTTTGTTTTGGAGTTTCAACAGCACGTACAGGATCGCGATGCGCCAAGCATTGGCACTGTCAGTCGCTTGATACACGACTATGAATCGTCCGGCGATTTTGAGCGGTTGGGAAAGTACCAAAAGCGCGATCACCGCGCGATGTTCAAATGGATACGATTGGCGTTCGGAGACATGCCTATCGAGGCCCTACAGGATCGGGGTTGCCGAAGGGACTTCAAAGACTGGCGGGATACAATCAAGAGCAACCGACAAGCTGACCGCGCATGGGCAACCCTAAAGCGTGTGTTTTCCGTGGCCAAAGATAACGGCGTGATTGATTGGAACCCGTGCGAAGGCGGTGGCAAGCGCTACAAAGACGATCGCAAAGAGTTTCTTTGGACCGACGCGCAAATCGCTCAATTTCGCTTGTCAGCACCAGGTCATCTTGTTTTGCCGGTTGTCATCGCCCTGCACACCGGCCAGCGTCAGGGGGACATTCTTGCGCTCAAATGGTCCAATTACGATGGAACCCGCATTCGTCTGACGCAAAGCAAAACTAAGCGCAGAGTCTCAATACTGGTAACGCCCGAACTCAAAGCGTTGCTGGATAAGATGGATCGTAAGTCTGTTTTTATTTGCACCAACTCAAAGGGTTTGCCGTGGAAATCCGGCTTTCAAGCTTCGTTTGGCAAGGCAAGGCGCAGAGCTTCAGTCATCGGTGTGACCTTTCACGATCTGCGCGGGACATTCATCACCCGACGACGCAACGAAGGCTCCAGTATTGAGGACATTGCGGAGGTCGCAGGCGTTAGCTTGATCGTTGCAGAACGCCATTATCTCGCAGCCGACGAAGGCAGAGCTGACGGTGTAATTTTGAGGATGACAGGAGCAGGTGGGTGAAACCTATTGGCGGACTTCAAAAGGTAAAAAAGGTTCTCGCTAGCGGGAAAACGAAAAACTACTACTACGCAAGGCGAGCCTTGCCTGAGGGTCAAGGCGTCGTACGAGTCAGCTTAGGGTCGAACTTGAATGAAGCCAAGAAGAAGTTGAACAAGTTTCGTATAACTCGGTTTCCACTTGATATGCCGAAACTCAACAAGCCAATGGTTCAGAAAGCTATTGGGCGGCTAATGGTGAACGGAAAAAGTAGAGCAGCCAAGAAGGGGCTGGAGTGGTCCATCTCGAAGGCGGAGCTTTGGGATCTGCTAGAACACCAGCACTGGTCGTGCGCACTGTCTGGAATTCCATTCTCCTACAAAAAAGGAAGCTGGGGCAAAGGCAGAAACCCATATGCGGTATCAATCGATAGGATTGACAGCAGGAAGGGTTACACGCTGAAAAACGTTCGATTAGTCACAGTTGCAGTGAACTACGCTCTATCGGACTGGGGTGACGCGATCTTTTTTGAGATGTGTGAACGAACCCGAATGCATCAAGAAAAAGAGAACAAAGAGCGCACGCCTGTAAAAAATGCTGTAAACCAGTCTGTTTACGCCAAGGCGTCAAAAACAAAAAACGATGCAACATGTTGAATTTATTTAATAAAATGGCAGGGGCAGCAGGATTTGAACCCGCGACCTACGGTTTTGGAGACCGTCGCTCTACCAACTGAGCTATACCCCTACGGTGGTGCTTGGAGGCAGCTCACTGAATCTGCCGCGCACGGCGATGGTGTTACTGCGAATGCAAGCGGGGTGCAAGCGGACAAATGCGGGTTGGCGGTTGAAATGACGAGGCCCGATGTTGGTTTGTCTCAGCCCCTTGCAACTGGCACCATGATGGGCGACCACGCTTGAAATCGGGTGTAGAAGCCTGCACGCAGAGCGACCGCAGACGACCCAAAGAAGCGGCCCAAGGGAGGAAACCTGCATTGTCCAATCAAGAAAAATTCGATGTGGTGGTCGTGGGTGGGGGCCTTGCCGGACTCGTCGCCGCCAATGAATTGGCTGACGCAGGAAAGCGGGTTGCCTTACTGGACCAAGAGGGCGAACAGAACCTCGGCGGTCAAGCATTTTGGTCCCTTGGCGGTCTTTTCATGATCGACACTCCAGAGCAACGGCGGATGCGCATCAAAGACAGCCACGCGTTGGCGCATTCAGACTGGATGAATTCCGCCGGCTTCGACCGTGATGAAGACGCCATGCCGATCAAATGGGCAAAAAACTACCTCGATTTCGCAGCCGGCCCCATGCGGCCCTGGTTACACTCTTTGGGCATGCGTTGGTTTCCGGTCGTGGGTTGGGCGGAACGCGGCGGCGCATCCGCCACCGGGCACGGCAATTCCGTCCCGCGCTTTCACCTTACATGGGGCACCGGACCAGGCACATTGGAACCCTTTGAGAAGCGGGTCCGCGCCCACGCCCAAGAGGGCAAAGTCACGTTTAAGTTTCGACACCAAGTCTCCAAGCTGGAAACAACGAATGGCGCAATCAGCGGTGTTTCCGGCGAAGTGTTGGCACCGGACGATGCGGTGCGCGGGGCGCAGACCAATCGCGATGTCGTGGGCGGTTTTCATATCCATGCGGACAAGGTGATTGTGACGTCGGGCGGCATCGGCGGCAACTTCGATCACGTGCGCAAAGTGTGGCCGCGAGATCGCTTGGGTGAACCGCCCGCCTCGATGGTCGCCGGCGTGCCCGCCCATGTGGACGGACGGATGTTGGGCATCACGGAGGCCGCCGGTGGCGGGCTCATCAACACAGACCGCATGTGGCACTACACGGAAGGCGTACAAAATTGGGATCCCATTTGGCCCTCCCATGGCATCCGCATCTTGCCGGGACCGTCCTCACTTTGGTTCGATGCGGAGGGAAACCGCTTCCCCGCGCCGTACTTGCCGGGTTTTGATTCACTGGGCACGCTCAAGGCCATTCTCGATACCGGATACGATTATTCCTGGTTCGTGCTTACGCAAAAGATCATCGAGAAGGAATTTGCTCTGTCGGGTTCGGAGCAGAACCCGGACCTCACCTCGAAAAAATGGTTGGAAGTTCTCAAGTCCCGTCTTGGCAAGGGCGCGACCGGGCCGGTCGAGGCGTTCAAAGAAAAGGGCGAAGACTTTGTGGTCGCCAATTCACTGGAAGACCTCGTGGCCGGCATGAACCAACGTGGCGGCAACCTGCTCGATCTTGAAAAACTGCGCAGTCAGATCGAGGCCCGGGACGCGCAAATGGACAACCCGTTTTCCAAGGATGCCCAAGTGATGGCCATCCACGCCACGCGCAACTATCTGGGCGATAAACTCATTCGCACCGCCAAACCGCACAAAATTCTCGACCCGGCCAATGGCCCGCTGATCGCTGTGAAATTGCACATTGTCACGCGCAAGAGCCTTGGCGGAATACACACCAATGAACATGCGCAGGTGCTGTCACCAGCTGGCACGCCGGTTCAGGGTCTCTACGCGGCGGGAGAAGCCTCCGGCTTCGGCGGTGGTGGCTACCACGGCTACAATGCGCTGGAAGGAACCTTCTTAGGAGGGTGCATTTTCTCCGGTCGCACAGCGGGACAAGCGGCAGCAAAGGCGTGACGACGCAGAAGCCTTACCGCGTTGCCATCATCGGCGCGGGAGCCATTGGTTGCTACGTGGGCACACGATTGGCGGCGGCCGGTTGTGACGTCACCTTCTTGGGTCGCGTCTGGCTTCAGCAGGCGGCACAGGATGGAGGACTGAGTGCGCAGACCATGGATGGCGATCACGTCGTGCTGGCTTCGGGCTTGGCAAACGTGGTCACCACCATCGCCGACGTGGGCATCGCTGACGTATATCTTGTCTGTACAAAGAGTGATGACACCGCGACTGCCGCCGCTGAACTTGCATCCATTTTGAAACCAACAACTGGCACTCAAGCCAACGTTGTCAGCCTGCAAAATGGTTTGGACAACACCGCTGTCCTGCAAGCCCATTTGGCCAGCGCAAAGGTCCATCCAGGCATGGTGGCGTTCAATGTGGTGAGCCGAGGTACAATGTCTTTTGCAGCAACAACGGAAGGCGGAATTCACCTGCCGGACAATACGGTTGGCCGAACCCTGGCACCACATCTCCAAAATGCGGGAATAGACTGCTCTCTCCATGACGACATGCAGGCGGTTCAGTTTGCGAAACTGATCTTGAACCTCAACAATGCATTGAACGCTTTATCGGGGCTGCCCCTGGTGGAGGAGCTCTCAGATCCCAGATGGCGGCGTGTGCTGGCAGCCTGCATGGACGAGGCCTTGGACGTTGCCGAGGCTCTGGGCATAAAACCCGCGCGCATCGTTAAAGCGCCCGTTGGCCTCATCCCGACGATCCTGCGCCTGCCAACCTTTTTGTTTACCCGTGTCGCCGCCCAAATGTTGAAGGTTGATCCCGCCGCCCGATCATCGATGGCGGAGGATTTTGACAAAGGTCGCAGACCGGAAATCGATCATCTCAACGGTAAGATCGTGCAATTGGGACAGACTGTAGGCGTTGCAACACCGGTGAATGAACGTGTGACAAATGCAGTTCTAAAATGCTTTGAGGGAAAAACAGCTAGGCCGCTTGATCCTTTGACTTTGGTTTAGGTTTTGGATCGAACATGTTCGCCCGAATGGCAGAATTTCGGCAACAGTCCAGATAGTCTTCCCATTCGCTTCCAGCCTAGAACGTCTGACTATCCGGGGCGCAATCCACTTCCGCCACCGCCCTGAAATCCGACCCGTGAAAGTTGAGCAACCATCGGTTGAAACCATTGCTCTGAGCATTTCTACGCCCAAATAAAAACGGCGAGCCCCAAATTGGGACCCGCCGCTGGAATTTTGCTTTGAAGACTGCCGCAGTCTGCCTGCTTACTCAATGATTTCAGCGACGATGCCTGCACCGCGTTCAAGTCGGGTCTACCCGACTTGAAACATTTTTTGAGTCCGTCGGCTTGGGCACAAGGTCCGGAGCAGACGACGGATCGGCGTCATGATCACCTACTCGATGATTTCAGCGACGATGCCTGCGCCGACGGTGCGGCCGCCTTCGCGGATGGCGAAGCGCAGACGATCTTCCATCGCGATGGGCACAATCAGCTCCACCGTCATCTCAACGTTGTCGCCCGGCATCACCATTTCCGTACCTTCGGGAAGGGCGCAAATGCCCGTC
>JBCBYZ010000017.1:0-35373 GCA_039815595.1 Pseudomonadota bacterium
GCCAAAGGGCCATGGCGCTGTCAATGTCCATGAGCGCCGACAACAGCGCATGGGGCATTTGGAGCGCCGGGCGATCGCGGTACACAATCACAAAGAGCGCCGCCACCATTACCTGACCTATTATGAAGAGCAGACGATGGCAAAGTGGGGCCCAACTCTGAAAGAAAAAGGGATCGAAGAGATCACTTACACCGACGCTGAGATCGCTAGTTTCCGCCAAAGCGCTGACGGTATCGCCAAGACTTGGATTGAAGAAAACGCTGGTCGTGGTCTGCCCGCACAGGAGCTCTTCGACATGGTCACAAAAATGATCGCCGAGAAAAAGGGCTAAGCGCTCCCGCCCCGGTTCAGATTCAGGCGCGAAACGGAGACGAGAGCCATGGCTGCAGGATCATCTGTGGCGACGGACGATAGCTCCCTATCGCGCCTCGACCAGACGTTTTTTAAACTTGAAGGATGGCTGGCCCTGATTTCCGGGCTGGCCGTCTTTTCTCTTATGATCATGGCGGTGGTTTCCGTCACGGGGCGCAATTTTTTCAACGCCCCCCTTCCCGGCTATGTGGACTGGATTGAACAGGCCATGCCGGTGATCGCTCTGACGGGCGTGGCCTACGTCCAGCGCCTGGGCGGTCACATTCGCATGGACCTGTTCGTTGCGATGGCCAAGGGCCGGACGCTGTGGGCGATAGAATTTCTCACCGTGACTTTGATGTTGGGCGTGACGCTCCTACTTTTGTGGGGATCCTGGTCCCATTTCGGACGGTCTTTTGATTTTGCCGAGCCGCTTTGGTCGCGGGATTCATCGATGGATATCGCGATACCCTTGTGGCCTGCCAAGCTGATCATACCCGTCGCTTTCGCCGTTTTGGCCGTGCGGTTTTGCTTGCAGCTTTGGGCCTATGCACGCGCCTTTGCCCGCAATGACACCCATCCGGTCGCCGTTCCTCTCATCGAAGACGCAGCCGCACAGGCCGCGCGGGAAGCCGCCAGTGTGTCGGATGCGGTGGTAGACACTGACGATGCGTCTCAATCCGGGACACGCGCATCATGACCCCCATTGAAATCGGCATATGGGTTTCCGCCGGAATGCTGGTCATGGTTGTCCTGGGCATGCGGGTGGCCTTTGCCGCTGCTATTGCCGGTGTTTTGGGTCTGGTTTGGATATTTTGGGCAAAAAAAGGCTACCGGTTTGACGAATTGGATTGGGCCATCACGGTGGCGGCCAAGACCGCCGGTCAGGTGCCTCATTCCAAAGTCGCCAGCCAAGCGCTTTCGCTGATCCCAACCTTCATCCTCATTGGCTATCTCGCCTACCATGCGGGGCTCACCAAAGCGCTGTTTGAGGCTGCAAAGCGCTGGCTTGGGTGGTTGCCCGGCGGATTGGCCGTCGCCACCGTGTTCGCAACAGCAGGCTTTGCTGCTGTATCAGGCGCGTCTGTTGCCACTTCAGCCGTGTTTGCCCGCATCGCCATCCCGGAAATGCTGGCCAACGGGTATGATAAACGCTTTGCCGCCGGTGTTGTGGCGGCGGGGGGTACGTTGGCATCGCTCATTCCGCCATCAGCCATTTTGGTGATCTACGCCATCATCGTGGAACAAGATGTGGGGCTCCTGCTCTTGGCGGGCTTTCTGCCCGGTGCGGTTTCCGCCGTGATTTATGGTTCATTGGTCGTGGCACTCGCACTGGTGATCCCGAATTTCGGACCGCCCATTGGCGGTTATAAGTGGAGCGAACGGTTCACATCGCTACTGCCTGCTACGCCTATTTTTGCGGTCGTGCTGATCATTATTCTGTTCGTGTACAACCCGTTTGGCGGAGACGCCTGGGGCACACCCACCGAGGGTGGTGCCATTGGTGCGTTTATCGTGTTTTGCATGGCGGTTTATCGCGGCATGCGCTGGCCTCAGCTGAAATCAGCCCTGCTGGAAACCGCCAAATTGTCGGTCATGATCTTCACCATCATCTGGGGCGTACTGATCTATGTGCGCTTCTTGGGCTTTGCCCAATTGCCCGTGGCGTTTTCAGAGTGGATTGGGGGGCTGGAACAAAGCCCCATGCTGACCCTGATTTTGATCCTGCTGGCCTACGCGGTGCTGGGCATGTTCATGGATGCTATCGGCATGCTGCTGCTCACGCTACCGGTCGTGTTCCCCGCTGTGATGGCGCTTAACGGTGGTATGGATGTTTCCGCCGCAGACTCAGCCTTTGGCATGAGTGGCCCGCTTTGCGCGGTCTGGTTTGGGATATTGGTGGTCAAAATGGCGGAGCTCTGTTTGATCACACCACCCATTGGCCTCAACTGCTTTGTTGTGGCCGGAGTGCGCAGCGATATTTCCGTTCAAGACGTGTTCAAAGGCGCATCCCCCTTCTTCGTGGCCGACGCCATCACCATCGCCGTACTCATCGCCTTCCCAGGCATCGTGTTGTGGCTCCCGCGCCTTTCGATGGGCTCCTGAGTTTCGAGATTATGCCAATCAATGCCCTAAGGGGTACGACTTGGTCAGAAATCGAGCCTTTTGGCTCGTTGTGACTGGTTTTGATCTTAGTCGGGCGCACAAGTCGCAAAAATAACGCTTGCGCCAGCGCCCTTTGAACTCAATGTAGCGGCAGAAATGCATAGCCCTACAACGGAAGATCAAGAGCATGGAAAACGCACGCAATTTTTATATCGATGGACGCTGGGTTGGCCCGGCAGACGGTCGCGCTTTCGACGTGATTGACCCGTCCACAGAAGAGGCCGCAGCTCAGATCTCGCTGGGCGGACAAGCCGATACCGATGCCGCTGTTGCCGCCGCAAAAGCTGCGTTTCCCAAGTGGCGCCTCTCCTCGAAAGCCGAGCGGCTGGAATTGATGGAATCCATTTTGGCGGTCTACGCCCGCCGGTCGGATGAGATCGGAGCAGCCATCAGCCTGGAAATGGGCGCGCCCATCGATATGTCCAAGGTCCAGCAATCCGGCACCGGATCGTTTCACCTTAAGGCCTTCATTGAAGCCTTGAAGACCTTTGAATTTGAAGGCCCGCTGCGCCCGGGCGAAGAAGACACGCACATTATCCACGAGCCCATCGGTGTTTGTGCGCTGATCACGCCGTGGAACTGGCCGATGAACCAGATCACACTCAAGGTGATCCCCGCACTGGCGACCGGTTGCACGATGGTGTTGAAGCCTTCCGAGCAATCGCCACTGTCGGGCATTTTGTTTTCCGAAATCATGCATGAAGCCGGGGTGCCTGCCGGGGTCTATAACATGGTCAACGGCGATGGACCCGGCGTCGGCAGTCAACTGTCCGCCCATAAGGACGTGGACATGGTCAGCTTCACTGGTTCCACCCGGGCGGGCCGCGCGATCACCATCGCGTCTGCCGACACCATCAAGCGGGTGAGTTTGGAACTGGGTGGCAAAGGGGCCAACCTTGTTTTCGCCGATGCAGACCCAAAGGCCGTGAAACAGGGCATCATCCGCTGTTTCAACAATACGGGCCAATCCTGCAACGCCCCCACCCGCATGTTGGTGGAGCGTTCACGCTACGATGAAGCGGTGGAACAGGCAAAAGACGCTGCGGAAGCGACCAGCGTCAACGCGGCCTCAGAATCTGGCCGCCACATCGGGCCTCTGGTGTCCGAACTGCAGTTTAACAAGGTGCAAGACCTCATACAAAAAGGCATCGACGAAGGCGCTCGACTGGTGACGGGCGGTGTTGGTCGTCCCGAAGGCCTCAATCGAGGCTTCTTCGTGCGACCAACAGTGTTTGCCGATTGCAACAACGACATGACCGTGATGCGCGAGGAAATCTTCGGGCCGGTTCTTTCGATGATGCCGTTTGACAGCGAAGAGGACGCCATCGCGATTGCCAACGATACTGACTACGGACTGACCAACTACGTACAGACCACGGACCCGGACAAAGCCAAACGGGTGGCGCGTGCCGTGCGCTCAGGCATGGTGGACATGAACGGCAAAGGTCGCGGCGCGGGCGCACCTTTTGGCGGCATGAAGCAATCGGGCAATGGGCGCGAAGGCGGCAAGTGGGGCTTGGAAGAATTTCTCGAAGTGCGCGCCATCGGCGGCTGGCCGACCGAATAGACAATCTGCACATCTATCAAGACGCGCTAGAAACCTACAAAACGCGCCACGTCGCCGACCGGTCGGCGGCGTGACACGACCGAATTGGCAATAAAATCATCGTCCGGCCAGCCCAAGGCGACGCAGGTTAGGATTACCTGATCGTCCGGGATCCGTGCGACTTCCCGCACGACGGGGCTTTGCATGATGCCCTGCCCGTTGATGACTGCCCCAAGCCCCTTGTCCCAAGCGGCAAGCACAAGGCCAAAGGTCATGGCACCGGTGTCGAAATGGGCAATCGTGTTCTTGAGCAAATCCCGGTCGAAACACACCACGATGGAAACCGGCGCGTCGAATTGCCGGAAGCCACGCATCACCCAATCTTGCCGCCGCTCCGCGTCGTGGCGTTCGATGCCCATGGCTTCAAACAATTGCACGGCGATTTCAATCTGCCGTTTGCGGTGATCGCCTGCATAGGCTGAATAATCTTCGATCTCGCGGCTGGGCGTTACGCCGGCCAACATGCGCTCCGAATTGCCTTCCCGCACCCGATCCAAAGGCTCGCCGGTGAGCACGTGCAAGTGCCAAGGCTGGGTGTTCATCGACGATGGCGCGCGATTGGCCAATTCGATCACGCTTTCCAAAAGCTCCTTTGGCACGGGCTTGTCTTTAAACCCGCGAATGGAGCGCCGCTCCTGAATGACCTGTTCAAATTCCATACTACTGCTCTAGGCGTTGGTCCGTTGTTGGTTTTTCCAATGCCACAGATCGCTGCCCGTTACATCACGCTAAACGCTGCACCAATACGGGTTTGGGTTGCATGTCAGGCCCATTGGTGAGCGCCATGTCCATGGGACAAGCCGATAGCACAACCAAGATGGGCAGATCCGCACGCAGCGTGATGAAGTCACCAGCCTTCGCCAGGGGCGGTTGAATGCTCAAAGCACCCTTTTCATCAAGGTCCACCCTTTCAAAGATGTTGAATGGACTGGGGACGTCTTCCAGCGTGTGGCCGTTCTCTCCGGTGATATGGCGCAGATTGTCCGCACAATTTTTGTGATATCCGTCATGCCCCAGCAATTCGTATCGCCTTTCGTCACAGGCCGATAGCAGCATGTCGTGAACGCCGGGCGAGGTATCTTCGACCATCGTGAGAACGGGGCGGCGCTGGTTGGTGTAGAGCGTGTCGCCCACTCCGGGAACCAGTTTTTGAAGGCACGAGCGCGTGTGTTCGGTGGAAAGGTACTCTGCAATATCGGGTTGGACAAAGGCCCACAGGTCGACCACTTGCGAACCTTCCAAATTGGTGATGCGAAACTGGTCACCCTCGGCCAAGAGAAGACCATCGGCTGCCCCACCTTGAATGAGAATTTCCTCAGACACGTCCATCTCTTATCCCGTTGAGTGTTTACACCCGCCCGACGCTGGAGCCTTCCGCGATGGGTGTCAATTTGCGTAACAGTTTTGGCTCCATAAGATTTTGCGCAGTTTGTCGGCTATCGCATGCCCCGTGATCCCTGTAAGCGAGACTGGTGGAAGATGACCGGGCGCTTAAGTTGTGACGAAGGACAAGAACGCCCAAGGCATTCTCTTCATGGTTTTATCCATGGCGGCATTTGCGCTGGCAGACACGCTGGTGAAACTATCTGCGTCCACACTCTCGCCCGCGCAGGTGCTGTTTTATCTCAATGGTGGCGGGCTAGTCTTGTTTGCCGCGCTGGCCGTTGCCCGCAATGAAAGCCTCGTTCACTCCCGCGCTTTTGCGCCGATTTTACTGTTGCGGTATTTCTCCGAAGTGGCCGGCATGGCGGGTATGGTGTTGGCACTAACCTATGTGCCGCTGTCCACCGTTGGCGCAATCACGCAAGCCGCGCCTATTCTGGTGGTGGTGGGCGCCGTCATGTTTTTAGGAGAGAAGGTGAGTTGGCGCCGCTGGACTTCAATCGCCTTTGGTTTTTTTGGGGTTCTCTTAATCGTGCAACCCGGCACCGCCGGATTTGACCTCACGATCCTATGGGCCTTGCTGGCTCTTGTTGCACTGTCCATTCGGGATCTGACGACGCGGCTCACGCCGCAGGGCATGCCGTCCACCACACTGGCAACTTACACAATGATCGCCGCCCTGCCATTTGCCATTGCTTGGGTGCTCTATAACGGCGAAAGCCTGTTTCCAGCACAGACCAATTGGTGGATCGTCTTGCCCATGGTCGGTCTGGGCGCGCTCGGCTACATCCTGCTTATAGCATCTTTGCGTTTGGCCGAAATCTCGGCCGTCACGCCGTTCCGGTACACGCGCATCATTTTCCTTCTGGTGCTTGGCATTGTCGTCTTCAACGAAACGCCCAGCGTCACAATGCTTGTTGGCGCGACGCTCATCATCGTTTCCGGCATGTACCTCATGTGGCGCGAACAGCGTCTGAAGAAGGGTAAAGCTTAGCGCAAAAGACGCCCCTGGCTTCAACCCAAAAGCACTCGATGCACTTCCAGCAGCTTGCCGAGCCCTAAAAGCGGAAACTCGCAGTCACTTGGCCCAGGGTCTCTATCGTGCCGTCCAAGTCGGATTGCAACTCACCGGACAAGGACACGGACCAAACACCATCAGCCGATGTGTGGGTCAGATCGAAACCGGCAAAACCGGAGACCGTGTTTTCGAACCCGGTGGAGAAAGACGTTGGCGTTCCGGCAACATTCACACTGACCGAGTCGGAACCTGTCTCGTATTGCCCGTCCAAGCCCACACGCAGTGTAAGCTCCGTGTTGCTGCCATCGTCCTGAACAATAGCAGTCGGGAAAGCCATTTGGACGCGTGTGTTGAACAGCGAGAAATCGCGATCGCTGACCGTCAACAAACCGGGGGCCGCGCCCGTCTCCGTATAGCCATCCAACCACATGCCAACATAGTTCGCCCGAACGCTGAAATAGGAGTCCGGCACGACAACACCGACCGGCACCTCTACGGTCAGCGACGGGGAATAGAAAACCCCGTCATAGTCTCCGTTGGCGGCCAGCCCTCCCACATTTCGCGTGGTTTCATTGTCGGTGACGCCGACTGAAAAAGCCGCGTTGATGCGGTATGTGCCAAAGTCGCGTTTCCAATAAGCACCACCGAAGAACGTATCGACATCTGTGCTACCGGCGCTTGCCGTTACCGACAGATCGCTGTTGCCGTAACCGGCCAAAAGCCCAAACACACCGCCGTCGACAGCGTTGCCTGCTTCGACACCGGTTAAAAGACCAGCGTAATTGTGAGTGTGTTGTGCAACCGAGCCACTGCCGTCCGCAGTTTGCCGCCCGCCAAAGAATGCCCCCCAGAGCCGCACATCCATGCCCGATGCGGCGCTATCACTGCCACCGAAGCCATTGGACTGGGTTCCGGACGGGGCGGGAACACGGATGGCCCCGCCTGCGTCAACGGCGTTGAAGATGGAGGTGGTCAAATCGCCCACAAACGTGCGCTGTGCCGCAAAACCGGAGGCATCGATGGCCACCAAGGCCTCACCGCCGTTGATGAGCACTGCGCCGCCCTGCGCATTGATGACCTCAGGGGCCGACTGGAGAGCGCTGTCGCTTTGCGAATCAGCGAAGGTGATCACGCCGTTCACGCCTGCGCCGATGTTGAGCGTATCAATATCATCTGCGTTGGTGCCGCCCAGGCCATCATTGCCGTTACCGAAATCGATGGTACCAATCAGCGTGGTCCCTGCATTCAGTGTGACGGTATCGCTGGCGTCTCCACGCAGATCGATTGCAAAGCCGCCCGTACCGTTTATTGTCCCGGACGTAGAAATTGTGGCGGGAGCGCTGTTGGCCGTCCGTTCTTGCACCAAAATGCCGATGGTGCCGGTCAAATCGCCAGTGTTGTTGAAAGCAATTGTGCCCGGGCCGCTGCTGCTCAGGTTTATGGCGTTGCCTGAGGCCGCCGTAATGTCGCCCTTGCTGGTTACATCCAGCATGCCGCCACCCGCGTTGAGCGCGGCCTGAATGCCATCGCCGGTCGCTCCGATATCGCCCTCGTGATCGATCGAAAGCGCACCACTGTCTCGGTTGAGCGCAGCCAGAATACCGGTTCGCGTGACGAACGGAGGGCCCTTGGCCGTGATCGAAATATCGCCCTTGGTCGTGATCGAAATATCGCCCGTGCCGCCATTTTGCTGGACCAGAATACCGTCGCCGTCCAAACCGATGTTCCCGGTGTTTACGATTGTAATGTCACCGTTCCCGCCATTCTGCGCCGCGAAAATGCCGGTTCCCTGAATAGCCGACAAATCGCCTTGCGTGGTGATGGATATGTCGCCGTTTCCGGCGTTGCGCTGAACGAAGATCGAGTCCCGAATGCCGCTTACATCACCCGTGGAGTTTATGGTCACATTACCTGTGCCCTGCGCATTACTTTGCACGAACAGGCCCGCGTTGTTAGCCGAGGAAAGATCTCCATTGCTGGTGATCGTCAACTCACTGCCAACGCCGCTGAGTTGCGCAAAAATTGCTTGCTGTTGTGCGCTGATATCACCGTTGCTTTCGATGGTCAGTCCGCTTGGATTGCTGCCATTGGCCATCGCAAAAATGCCCTGACCAAAATTGGTAGTGTTGATATTACCGGTGTTCTTGACATTGATAACGCCCTCTCCACCATTGATCTGGGCAAACAGTGCCGTGCCGCTGGTTGATAAGTCGCCGGTACTGGTGAGAGAGACATCCCCGGCTCCACGGTTTTGCTGCCCAAAGAGGCCAATACCACCCCCGCCCGTCACCAAGTCACCAATGCTTGTGATTGTGATGGCACCCGTTCCACCGTTTTGCTGGGCAAACAGGCCCGTATCTTGAGTGTTCAGGTCGCCCGTGCTTGTCAGTGTCACGTCTCCGTTGCCGCCGTTTTGTTGCGCGAACAAGCCGCCGCCGTCTGAAGACGTGATGTCGCCCGTGCTTGTGATGCTCATGGCACCGTCACCACGGTTGTTTTGCGCGAACAGAGCGTTGTCGGTGCTGTCCACATCGCCTTGGCTCAACAGTGTGATGTCACCGGCACCGCCGTTTTGCACTGCGAAAAGTGCACTTCCACCGCTTTCGATGTCCCCCTGGCTTTGGATAGAGATGTTGCCGTCGCCAACGTTGTTCTGACCGAATAGGGCGTTCCCGGTCGTGTCCAAATCACCCAGACTTGTTATCGAGATCGCGCCGCCAGCACCACCATTGATGCGCCCAACAACACCCGCTGCAAACGGGCCGCCAAGGGTGGTTATGTCGCCCGATGAATTGACGGTTACGCTGCCACTGCCGCCTGTTATCTCAGCCTGAATGCCGTTTGAGAACGTGCCCGCCGAGGACAAATCACCGTTTGACGTGACGGACACACTGCCCTCTTGAGCCGCTCCACCACCATTGGCGCGCGCAAAAATTGCGGACGCATTTTCATTGTCATCGGTGCCGTTGCCGCCCGTGGCAATATCACCAGTGGAGTTTACAGCTGCGTCACCATCTCCGACAACATCGGCCACAATGCCAGCAGCATCATCCCCTGACGTGTTGATGCCGGCAGATCCGGACGTGTCCGAGTTTACGGTCACATCGCTGTCGCCAGCCGACGTGAAGTTCACGCCGTCGGTCCCCGCAGCCGGTGCAATGCCTGCCGGTGTCAAGTTAGAAATATCCAACGTATCAACCGGTGGAGCGCTGAAATCCGTGCCCGACGCAATGCCGTCCGACTGGTCGCCACTGCACGTAGCCGTTGCACCGGAAACGATACAGGCATCTGGTCCCGCATGGGCGGTTTCGGTAAGAATGGAGAGCGATCCGCCGAACGCAAGCGCACCAATAGCTGCGGAGGTTAGAAGATAAGAAGCACGTGCTTGCAACTTGGAGACGCCTGCGCAACGCCCGGCTGCATCAGTTTTCTTTTCCGAGGCTTTCATCATCGCATCCCAGACAGTCAGATTCAGGTTTTATTAACACCATAACAAGACAAGCCGGGGAAGATGACGTTTGGGAAGCGTTCAGTTGTAAGAGCAGATCAGAGCGTCAGATTCAGCAAGTATTCTGTGCCTGTGCTCAAAACACAACAAAATGAGCCGCTTTACTGAGTTTCATTGACTCCGATTTTGCGCTTATGAGCCGTTTGGAGTGGCCTTATTGTCCTATCTACTCGGCCGCTTGGGGCGCAGCGACCATGGCCGGTTGAGGCTTGGTTATGCACAGGCGCAGAAGCGGTGGGACTGTCAGCAGTGTCAAGAATGCCGACATCGAAAGGCCGCCGACGACCACCGCTCCCAGACCGCGATACAGCTCCGATCCTTCGCCGGGGAAGACGATCAAGGGCAGCATGCCCATGACGCTGGTCAAGGTAGACATGAAGATGGGGCGGATGCGATTGCGGGTTGCCTCTTCGATGGCGTCCACCGGCTCCATGCCCTCTTCTCTCAAATGGTAGAGCGTCTGGTGAACGATCAAGATCGCGTTGTTGACCACAATACCCACCAAAATGACGAAGCCAAGCAAGGTGAGCATGTCGAGCGGCTGAGTCTGGTAGAGGTTGAGCAAGGCCAACCCGCCAACGCCACCCGCTGCCGCAACAGGCACCGCAATCAAAATCACGAGTGGAAGCACGAAGCTTTCAAACAGGATCGCCATGACGAGGAATACGATGATCAGTGCGACGATCAGATTGATCTGAATGGCTGACCATGTCTGGCTGAGTTGGTCCGCCGTGCCGGAAACGCTGAGGCGAACGCCTTCCGGAATGCCCTGCTGTTGCAGCGTGGCGACGACCTGCGTTTGCAAAAGCTCCACAGCTTCCTCAAGCGCCAAGGCGTCAGATGGGCGAATTTCGAGCGTGATGGTTCGAAGCCGGTCGCGGTGTTGAATTTCCGTTGGACCCGCCGTCAACACCACATCGGCCAAAGCTGAGACCGGTATGATGCGTCCGCTTGGGGTCACCACGGGGTAATTGCCCACGTCCTGCGTTCTGGCGGCGTCGCTGATCGTGGTGTCACCTTTCAAAACCAAGTCGACGCGCTCAGCACCCACGGTGATTTCTGCAACGCGTAGGCCGTCGTTAAAGGCGTCCACGGTTGCAGCGAGACCGGAGCTGTCGAGGCCGGCATCAGCAAGGCGGAGACGGTCCGGAAACAGACGCACTTCCGGTGCTCCCAATTCTAGCCCCGGTTTCGGGCGGAATTGGTGCCCCTGCGACCGGGGCAGAAGGCCGGACACGATGCCCGCCGCACGTCCGGCGACCCCCAAAATGTCGTTCAAATCCTGTCCCGAGACATTCAACTCAATGGCCCGACCACCGCCGACACCGCGGCCAAACAAAGATGGCTGGGTCATGAACCCGAACGTGCCTGGCTCAGCAAAAATCGGTCGGCTCAAAACGGGTATCAGTTCTCCCGCCCGTTGGCCGTCTGTTGCCGCTGCGCCAACGAAAGAGTTGCCCGGTGTGGCTACGAAGAAGAAGTTCGAAATCGTCGGAACGCCCTCTTCGGTCTGCGTGGCAGGGGCGGCTTCCCACAAAGGTTGCGCGACGCGCTCAATTCGTTGGGCGATGGTTTCAGTCGTATCAAGATTGTAACCGGGCGGCGGAATGATGAGGCCAAAGACCAAGTTACGGTTGCCCTCCGGCAGGTATTCCAGACGCGGCAAGAATGCATAGCTTGCAAAAGCCGCACCGCCCGCAATCACCGCCACCATCAGTAGGCCCACCGCACGGAAACGCACGGTCATGCGCACATAGGCCATCACGGCATTGCGGAATCCACGGGCCAGATGATCCAGCCCCCAAATGGCCATAGGGCGCTGATCTTTTTCGCTCAAAAGACGGCTGGCGAGGGCGGGAATGACGGTCACTGCCACCACGAGGGAGAGCAACACAGAGACCGAAATTGCCACCGCGATATCGCGGAACAGTTGTCCAGCCTCCAATTGCATGATCAGGATTGGCACGAAGACCAAAACAGTGGTGAGTGCGGACACCAAAATCGCACCCCAAACTTGGCTCGCGCCCTCGTAGGCGGCATCGCGACGACTCTTCCCCTGTTCCCGCAACCTGAAAATATTTTCGAGCACCACGATGGCGGCATCGACAATCATGCCCACCGCAAAGGCAATGCCTGCCAGCGAGATAACGTTGAGCGTGCGTCCGGTGATCGCCATGACAACGAAGGTTGCAACGATGGAAACCGGGATGGACAGGGACACGACCAGCGTTGCGCGTGGCGAGCGCAGGAAAAGCATCAAAATCAAGGCCGCCAAGGCACCGCCAATCCAGATGTTTTGCGTCACCAGAGAGATCGCACCATCGATGTAGATCGTCTCATCATAGACCTGCTGCATGTTGAGTTGTGCATCTGCAATGGGTCCGGCTGACAGTTCGGCCAAAACCGCGCGCAACTCTTCCATGACGCTGATCACGTTGGCACCCGACTCGCGCACCACATTAAATGCAAGTCCCGGCTGCCCTTTGAAGCGCAATCGCGTGGTGGGTTTTTTGAAGGCGAAGCCGACATCCGCCACATCGCTGACACGGACACGCCCGATGCTGCCCCCGGACGCGCCCGACCGCAGCACCACATCGCGGATAGCTTGTTCCGTGTTGAGTATGCCTTCCGTGCGCACCACGTAGCGGCGTTTACCCTCGTCCACGTCTCCAGCTGAAATGGAGATGTTCTCGGCGCGCAACACGCGCACCACTTCCGGCACGGTGAGTTGATACCGCGACAGACGGCGTGGATCGATGACGACCTGCAACTCGCGGGTAACACCGCCGAAGATGTTAACGGCAGACACCCCTTCAATACGCTCCACCCTGTCTTTGATGACGTCTTCCACGAAGTCCCCATAGGTGGGCATGGAGCGTGTGTTGCCGTCCTGTGCGGTCAGCAAAACCCAAGCTATGGGGCTGTCATCGGAACCGGATGTGTTCAAAGACGGTTCGTCCGCCTCGTCCGGATATCCGCTGACGCGGTCCAAGCGGTTGGATACCAACAGCAGCGATTGGCTCATCTGCGTGCCGACAGCAAATTCCAACGTCACTTCTGCCCGTCCGGTCAAGGACCGCGACGTCATGATTTCCAGTCCTTCGAGACCCCGCAGAGCCTCTTCCTGCGGATTGACAATTTCGCGCTCAACCTCGGAAGGGGCCGCCCCCGGCCAGACAGTTTCGATAACCACGATCGGTTTGCGCACGTCTGGCGCAAGTTGAATTGGGATGCGCGACAGGGCGATGCCGCCGAACAAAATCGCGATTAAAACCGCCGCAATGACTGCGATCGGCCGATCAATGGCAAAGCGAATGATATCCATCAGTTGGTCGCCACTTCGTTGGGCGTGATGCTTTGGCCGGGGCGCAAACGCTCATTGCCGCGCACCACCACCTGATCGCCCTCTTGAAGGCCGCTCAGCACCTCGTAACGACCGCCCAGCGCAACGCCGATTTGAACGGTACGCGGCTGGGCTTTTCCTTCCGCCGCGACAAAGACCGACCATCCGCCCCGTCCTTGAACAAGAGCGTCCTTTGGCACTGAAAGGACGCTGCGCGCTTCGCCGACAGGAATTTGTACGGTCAGCGCTTGCCCCACTGCCATATTGCCTATGGCGGACAGGCCGGGCGATGTGAACCGCACTGACCGGGTACGGGTTGACGGGTCTTCAAGCGGCAAAACTGCGCGCAGGTTCAGCGGCAGTTCCTCACCGGTTTCAAAACTGGCCTTCATGGTTTGGCCCGGCTGCAACGATTTGACGTAGCGGGTGGGAACGCTTGCCTGAATTTCCACAGCATCAATATCGATCATGCGCACCACGGAAGAGCCGGCTTGGATATAGGCACCGGGGATGGTGCTTACCTCGATAATGACACCCGAAAACGGGGCCATTATCTTGCTGCGTTCGAAGCGATATTGCGCCTCTGCCAGTTGCGCTTTGCGGCTTTGTTCACGGGCTTCCGCTTCTGCGAGCTGGGACCGGGCGACAGACAACTCGGTTTCTGCATCGTCAAACTGGCGTTGGCTGACGGAGCCTGATTGCTTCAATGCGGCGATGCGGTCAAAGCGGGCTTGCGCGCTGGCAGTCCGCACTTTGGCGGTTGCTATGCTCGCCAGCGCCTCTGCGATTTGCGCCTCGGCTTGCGCGATCACGATGCCGGACAGTTCTCCATTGAGTTCCGCCAGCAAATCACCCTGCTTCACACGGGACCCGGCCAGCACGTGCACCGCATCCACATTGCCCGCCACGCGGCTGGCAACCGCACCATCCCGGCTGGTAACGATTTCAGCAAATACCGGGATGGTTTCAGACACTTCGCGCATCTCAACCGTTTGGACGCCCACAGCCGTGGCCCGTCCTTGGGCCTGCACTGGCGTGCTATCGAATGCGGGGGCTGCCGCGAGCGTCAGGAGACCCGCCAAACCGGCTCGAATGAGTGTGCGCACGGGAAACTCCTAAAACGGCGATATCAGCGAAACAAACGTATTAGTTTTTAAACGGGATAGCGACGCCTTGGGTTTCACAATTTGCCGCCCGTGTTCCATCACGATGCGGGTTTGGCTTGCGACGTTGGCTTGCTCATAACGCCCGAGGCGAAGAACACGCCAACGGCCACCAATGCGATGCCCACAACTTTGAGCGGCGTTACGAACTCGCCCAAAAACGCGACGCCACCGAGCAAAGCCAGAATGGGGGTCAGCGCCCCGAATGCAGCTGTTTCTGCTGAGCCCAAAATCTGTACGGCATAGCCGAACAAGAACATGGCAAGGATACCGATCAGAAAGCTCTGCAGAATTGTCATCCAAACGATGTCGCCCAAACTCGCATTGGCGAAGGTGACGTTGCCCGTTGCCAAAAGCAAAGGAGACACAAGCACAGCTCCCCAAAACAGGCCGATGACCAAACCGTGCAGCGGCGTGAAACCGCTTTGGCGAAAAATTACCGAATAGATCGCCCAGCAGCCGGAGCCGGTCAAAAACATCAAGTGGCCTTTCCAGGCGTTCTCGTCAGCACCGGCGATGATCTGCCAAAGGCTTACCACCACAGCCCCACCGAGGATCATCGCCAACCCGATGCGGCGGCGCGGCCCCGGCACTTCGCCAGCCAGCGCGTAGGCTGCGAGCGCCGTCCAAAACGGCAACATACCCGGTGCCAGCGCACCACCGTCCGACGCCGGCGCGTAGGCCAAACCCAAAGACACCACAAAGGGAAAGACGGCGCTGGCACCCACCATGAGCATGGCAGCCCTTGGCCAGGACTGACCGTGGGGCCATATGCCGAGTTTCCACATGAACGGTGCCATGACGATGGCACCGGGTATCAGCCGCAGGATGATCAGTTCTTCGACCGTGAAACTGCCTTGAACCGCAAAACGCGTCACCAGCATAAAACTTGCCCAGATGGTGACGGTCGCCACCGCGGCGATCAAACCAAGCGTGCGGGTTTTTGGGAGGTTTTGGAGCGGATCCATTGGGGCTGGCTTTCAAACGCGGTATTTCGAGCCAGAGTAAACGGGATTAGAAGGCGCTACGCCATCCCCCAATAGGCCCCCATCAGGCGCTTAGTGTGCCTGAAAAATGCTCGGTCAGGCGGGCAGATCAGCCTCCCACCGTGCAAAAGCGTCAATTTTGCTTGTAAACGTCCGATTTCGTAAGCATTGTCGCGCGGTTCTGGGAGGAAGCATGACCGAAAACACTCGTCCATGGGCGGCCTTTTACGGCCCGTCCGTTCGCACCGACATTGAGACCGCAGATTTTCGCACCGTCGGCGACATGATCAGCGCCATCGCGCATCTCTACGAAGATCAACCCGCCTTCACCGCCTGCCTGCCCAACGGCATGAACGGTACGCTTTCATTTCGCCAAGCCGATGACATGTCGGACGCGCTGGCCGTGTATTTGCGGGAGATCGCCGGCCTGAAAAAGGGCGACCGCGTTGCTTTGCAGGTTCCCAACGGGCTGTCGTTCCCTGTGGCGGCTTTTGCCATTCTCAAGGCGGGCTGCGTATTGGTGAACGTCAACCCGCTCTACACCGCTCAAGAAATGGCTCATCAGTTTGATGATAGCGAGCCGCAGGCTCTGGTCGTGGTCGACGTCTTTGCCGATAAACTAACGGAAGCCCTTAAGGCTCATCCTATCCCCAATGTGATCGTCACGCAGGTGGCGGAGTTCTTTCCTGCCATGCCCCGCGGCATCGTACGGTTGGTGCAAAAACACTGGGACCGCACGCTCGCCCCCATCACCGTGCCCCACATTCGCTTTCCCGATGCCGTTGATGCTGGTGCCAAGAAGCGGATGCAAGACAAGGTCTCGGTGGAAGAGTACCGTGCTGAAGTCTCTCCCGACGATATTGCCTGCCTGCAATACACCGGCGGCACAACCGGCGTCTCTAAAGGCGCTATGCTGAGCCACGGCAATTTGATGATGAACATGGAACAGGCCATGGAAATGATCAGTGGCGTGGAAAAAGGCAAAGAGGTCGCGCTGACCGCCCTGCCCCTCTACCACATCTTTGCATTTACGGTGAATTTGCTGGGCTTCTACTACCTCGGCGCACGCAACATCCTGATCCCCAATCCGCGCCCGCTCACCAATCTCAAACGAGCGATGGAAAACTATCCCATCACCTGGATGAGCGGCGTCAACACGCTGTTCAACGGCCTGATGAACGAGGTTTGGTTTCAGGATTCTCCACCAAAGCATCTCAAGTTCGCTTCCGCAGGCGGCATGGCCCTGCAAAGCTCAGTCGCGGAACGCTGGGAGGCCGTATCCGGCAAGCCGGTGCTGGAAGGCTACGGTCTGACGGAATCGTCCCCCGTCATCACTTTCAACCCGCTTGGTAAAACCCGCCCCAATTCGATTGGCATTCCCGTTCCTTCCACAGAGCTGCGCTGCGTGGACGAACAGGGCAAGGACGTGCCTCAAGGTGAGCCGGGAGAACTGGCCGCGCGTGGCCCCCAGATCATGAAGGGCTATTGGAACCGGCCCGAAGAAACAGCCAAGACGATGCTGGATGACTGGCTGCTGACAGGCGACATCGGTCAGATGGACGAGGACGGCTATTTTTACATCGTCGACCGTAAGAAAGACATGGTGCTGGTTTCGGGCTTCAACGTGTTTCCAAACGAGATCGAAGACTGTCTGGCGCGCCATCCCGGCATTCTGGAAGCCGCCGTCATCGGTGTGCCCGACGGCGCGTCCGGCGAAGCGGTGAAAGCCTTTGTGGTTCTTACCGACACAACACTGACAAGCGAGGCCATTCGCGCGTACTGCAAGGAGCATCTGACCGCTTATAAGGTGCCCAAAGTGGTGGAAGTGCGCGAGGACCTGCCAAAATCCAATGTCGGCAAAATCTTGCGCAAGGACCTTCGCAACGAAGAGATTGCTCTGCGCGACGCGTCTTAAACGCCCCCTCTAATTTCAGCCAATTTCAGGAAGTCATTTCCCATGGTCGGACAATTTGAACAGGCAATTCTTGCGCTCATGATCTTCGTGATCATGTTGGGCATGGGGGCATCGCTCACCCCCCGCGATTTCGCACTGGCGCTGAAGCGGCCTTATGGCTTGATGATCGGTGTGGTGTCGCAATATGGCTTCATGCCGTTTATCGGCTTCCTGCTCGCAATTTTGCTGCCAGTGCCTGATCCCATAAAAATCGGCATCCTGATCATGTCCTGCATGCCCGGCGGCACGACGTCCAACATCTTTACCTATTTTTCCAAGGGCAACCTCGCCCTTTCGGTGTTGATGACGGTTACATCCACCGTGTTTGGCGTGATTTTGATCCCCATCGTGCTGGTGGTTTATGCGGGCGCGCTGGACGTGGACATTCCGCGCGAAAACATCATCGCGACGCTGGTCCTCCTGCTTGTGCCCGTTGCCATCGGCATGGTGCTGCGCAAATTCAACGCCAATGTGGGCGCGGTGACGGAGTTTCTCGGCTCCATGCTGGCAATCTTCTTCATTGTGTTTTTGATCGTCTCGTGGATACCGCGCAACTTCACCTTCCTTATGGAAACCGGCTGGGCCACCTATGTCGCCTCCATCGCAATTGGCCTGATTGGCATCACGGTTGGTTATTTGTTTGCCAAGGCACTGCGGCTCCATCCGCGCAACGCGCGCACCGTCGGTCTTGAAACCGGCATCCAAAACGGGCCGCTCGCCATCGCTATCATCGCGTTCACCTTCAGCGGCGCAGAACAACAGGCCATCAATGCGGTTCCGGTGCTCTATTCGCTGTTCATCGTTATCGTTTCCACGCTGATCACGCTCTATTTCCGCAGGGCCAACACGGCGGCAGAGCAAAAAATGCCCGATGGATTGTTGTAGGTTCGGCGTTTTGTCGTCTGAGACGGTGCCCAAAACCGCTAAGGACGCAGAGCGGCCCAAAGCTTGCTCCACAGTGTAGGTTTTAGAGCGGGGCCCAAATCCCCACTCTCCGGCGGTGCTTGCACTGAGGGGTCTTGGCGATACCTTATCAGAAGGCCCTGAACCCACTCGCCCTTGGGGTCCGTTTGGCAAGCGGTCAAAACGGCCTGCGCCACGGCGATCCTATCGTCTGACGCAACGCGGCTGGCGGGCTGTGTAAACACGTCCGCTCTTTGCTCCCAGACCGCACGATCCGCCACATAGGCGGTGTGCGTCACACGGTCATCACGGTCCGACCGGAAACTTCGGCTTTCGCTATAGGTGCAAATGAAAAGGGTTGCGCAGTCCGGGCAAGTAGCCCTCTGGATCGTGGTCTCATCGGCATACCCGTTTGGCCCGCACTCTACGCTGTCTACGATCTTAAATGCGGAGCTTCCGCAAGTGGGACATATCAAACCCATGTCAGTCGCTCCGGTTTTTGACCACCCGTTTGAGTGTGGCAGTTTACTTGATGATAGCCATTAAAGAGGCCCGTTCTCGAAGCATTTTCAAGGGGAGTGCTTCAGACTGCCCCAGATGATCCGTTTTACGAAAGACCGCTTCACGATCTCAACACTTGCTCCTGATGCTTGAGAGTTGGACGGTTCGCGATCGAACGGTTGAAACTGTGATAAGGTGGTTCGAGTTTACCTCTAGCCCCTTTTCGAAAGCTCAGCACTTCATGCCATCCAAGGATGCGATCAAGACCGATCTGCTGATTGTGGGAGCCGGGTTCAGCGGCATCGCAGTTGCACTGGAGGCTATGCGTCAGGGGATGACAAACATCATCATTCTCGAAAAGGCCGATGACATTGGTGGCACATGGCGTGAAAACACCTATCCCGGTGTCGCCTGCGATGTCCCGTCGCACCTCTACTGTCTGGCCAATCATCCCAATCCCAATTGGTCGGATTTCTACGCGAGCGGCCATGAAATTCAAAACTACCTGAAGGTGGTGGCACAGTCGGAAGGCATTTACGCCATCACACGGTTCGGCCGCGAGGTTACGGATGCACGTTGGATGGACGCAGAGCGCGCTTGGACCGTCAAAACCGACACAGGCGAAGTCTATCGGTCCAATGCTCTTATAGCAGCACCCGGCCCACTCCACGTGCCCAAACGGCCGGACATTCCGGGACTGGACGCATTCGCGGGCAAGGTCATGCATTCGGCGCAGTGGGATCACAGTTTTGATCTGACCGACACAGATGTCGCAGTGATTGGAACGGGGGCCAGTGCCATCCAGTTCGTTCCCAACATTGCACCGCTGGCGCGCCACCTCACGGTTTTCCAGCGCACTGCACCGTGGGTGGTGCCTCGCCTGTTTGGCAAGACGTCGCGCCTTTCGAGATGGCTCTTCAAAAAAGCCCCTGTCGCTCAAAGCGCCTTGCGCGCGGCGGTGATGTCCTATCAGGAATTGCTGCACCGCATATTTCGCGGCCAAAAAACCATCGGACGCTGGGCGCAAAACGTCAGCCTCTGGCACATGCGCCATTGGATCAAGGACGCAGCCCTTCGAGAGAAACTCACTCCGAGTTTTCGGATCGGTTGCAAACGCATCCTGTTTTCAAGGGAGTGGTATCCGGCGCTCGCGCGGGACAATGTCAAAGTTCAAACAGATGCGATTGTGCGCATCACAAAGGGCGGCGTAAAAACTGCCGACGGCACCACAACCAGAGCCGATGTCATCCTGCTTGGTACCGGATTTCAAGTCACCGAAGCACCGCTGAACCTACCTTTTCGGGGTGTAGATGGTCTGCGACTGAGCGAAGCTTGGTCCGACGTTATGACCGCCTATCTCGGCTCTTCCATTCCCGGGTTTCCAAACTTCTTTTTAATGCTCGGGCCGAATTCCGGCTTGGGCCACAACTCCGTTGTTCTCATCGCCGAAGCGCAAGCGGAGCATGCCATACGGATGATACTCGACTCCCGCAAACAGGGCTTAGACGCCATCACGCCAAAAGCTTCCGTCCACAAAGTGTTCCAAAAAACGCTGCAATCCCGATTGGCGAAAACCATCTGGCAGACCGGTGGCTGTGCGTCCTGGTACCAAGACACAAACGGCCAAAACACCACGATTTGGCCCGGCACGGTCAAAGAATTCCAGACCACCGCTCGCGCAGCCAGTTTGGACGATTTTGAGAGGGCGTGAGAAAAAAGAAGAGGTCGAAGAAATGGCGGAGAGTTCGGGAAAGATTTCAAACTCTGCGCCAGCGAGCGAAAAGCGAGCCGGGCGGTCAGCCCGCCCCATCGGAGGCTTGAGCGAAGCGAATGCCGTGAGATCAAAAATGGCGGACAGGAAGGGATTCGAACCCTCGAGACGGTTCCCCGCCTACGCCCTTAGCAGGGGCGCGCCTTCGACCACTCGGCCACCTGTCCGCCGCTGTGGTTATTGGAAAAGGTTTGTGCGATCAAGGTTTATCGCGCGCTTTGGGCGGCGCGAAACGCGTTTTGTTTTTGGGGGCCTTCATGATCACCTTGCACCACCTCAACAATTCCCGCTCCCAGCGCATCCTGTGGCTGCTCGAGGAACTGGGCCAGCCCTATGACATCGTTCATCATCAGCGCGACAGCGTGACCAGCCTTGCGCCACCGGCGCTGCGGGCGGTGCACCCGTTGGGCAAGTCTCCCATGGTGGAGTTGGACGGTCGCCTGATTTCAGAATCGGCAGCCATTGTGGAGGTGTTATGCGCTGGCTTTGCGCCGCAGATGATACCGGCGGCGCAAGATGATGCGTTCATCACCCATTTGGAGTTGACGCATTTTGCGGAAGGCTCGGCGATGACACCCATTCTGCTAGGGCTTTATACAGGTCGCCTGGGGGATGCGGGGGCTCCCTTACAGCCACGCATTCAGGAACAACTCACCAGCCATTTTGCCTATATGGAGACAATGCTGCGGCCGTCCGGACATTTTGTGCTCGATGAATTATCCGCAGCCGACATCATGCTGTCTTTTCCAGCCGAAATCGCCATGCGCCAAAAGCGGGGCGCAGACCTGCCCAAGCTGGCAGCCTTCGTCAAAGCCATCCACGCGCGCCCGGCCTATCAGCGGGGTTTGGAGAAGGGCGGGGACTACGCTTACGCACGCTAGGGCTCTGGGCCGCCGCAGGCTTGAAAATGGGGGAGCGGCGGTAGTCCTGTTTTACAACGCATGATCAGCCAGACGACACGCTGTGATGTGGATAGGAATGTTTGACTCTTAAATGAGAACAAAATAGGAACGTATGCAGATGATGTGAAGCTCGCGCACTGCCAAATGCACGGCGTGAAATCGCGTGAACCAACCTAAAACCGCAGGGGGTGAAACCGTTATGCCAGCGCAGTTTGTTCCCAATCACCGTGCGAAGGCTACACATGCGTTTGATCAAAATAACCCCGGAGCTGCGGCGCACGACGGGCATGTTGGCTCAAATGGCGAGGACAGCGTGTTTGATACATTGCAAGCGGCCATTGAGACGCTGGAAGGGCGCACGAAACGGTTTTCAGCCATGGATGGTGCGGAAAAAGCCCGGTGGCAGTTAGGATATGCGCCTGTGGATGCCGCTCTACCCGACCAGGCTCTGGCGGTGGATGCGTGCCACGACATAACACCCTTAAAGCCAAACGATGTGCCTCAGGCGGCCGGTTTTGCATTGGCGCTGCTCAAGCGCCTGCCGCGCAACGGGCCGATCATGTGGTGTCAAACGGCTTTTAACGGGCGTGAATACGGGCGGATTTATTCCCCCGGGCTTTTGCAGTCTGGGCTTTTGGAAGGTGCCCACCAAGATCCGCAGCCTGCCGCTTTGCTGGCCGACCGGTTGTTCCACGTCACCGTGCCAAAAAACCGTGACCTCGCCCTCGTGCTGGAAGAATGCGTGCGTGTGAGCGCTCTTGCTGCGGTTGTTGGGGAAGGCCCTGCGCCTGATTTTACGGCCTCGCGACGATTAACACTGGCCGCGCAGGTGAGCCGGGTACCCTGTCTCATCATCAACACGTCGGGTGTGATCGGCGCGAGCGCCGCAGCGACCCGCTGGCGCGTGGCTCCCATCGCCGGGCCGCCGGATACGGATGATCCGCAGGGGCCGGGGCAGCCCGCATGGTCCATCACCCTTGCCCGGTCAAGGGGCGGCGACACCGCCCAAAACCCAACCAGCGGCCAGCCGCTTGAGATTTTTTGGAATGACGCGACGCATAGTTTCAATCTGGTTCCCCCATTTCGCCGTGGAGCGACAGATGCGCCTGCAAGCGCGGATGGCGCTCAACCGCATGGATCAGCCAAGGCCGTTTTGGGAGGTTGATGAAACCCAAAGTGAACGTGCTGTTGCGGGTGGGGACCATCCGCTTGTGCTGGTACAATACGGGGTGCGCGGCACACGGCTAACCGCCTGCAGTTTGGAGGCCTTGGACGCTGGGGTGCGGGTGGGGCAAATGCTCACCGATGCCCGGGCAGCCTGCCCCCTGTTGCGCGTGGAAAGCGCGGACCCTGAGGGCGATGAAGACATGCTGCAACGGCTGGCGTTGTGGTGCAGCCGGTACACGCCCATCACGGCGCTGGACACATCCCACCCGGACACAGACGCTTGTGGACGGGATTTCGGTTTGTTTTTAGACACGAGCGGATGTGACCATCTGTTTGGCGGTGAACCGGCGTTGCTGGCGGATTGTCAGCGGCGGTTGGCAGCCATGGGTTTCACCGCGCGTTTGGCCATCGCACCGACACCGGCAGCTGCCCACGCCTTGGCGCGGTATGGCGCAGACCGAACGATTGTGCCGGATGCGGATATCAAGCCGGATGACGCAACCAGCCTGTTGGCCCCTCTGCCGGTGGACGCATTGCGGCTGGATGGAGAACGCGTGACGTTGCTGCGGCGGCTGGGCTTAAAGACCGTGCACAGCGTCGCGCGGGTGCCGCGTCAGGCGTTGGAGCGGCGGTTCCGCGCACGAAGCGACGCGGCCCATGTGCAGTTGCGCGTGGACCAGATGAGCGGGGCGATCCACGAACCGCTCGCGCCCATGCGTCTGCCCGCCCCGTGGCGCACCCATATGCCCTGCCCTGAACCGGCGCTCGATATCGCAGCCATCCGGTTTGCACTCACCCATTTGCTGGAACAATTGTGCGCCCGTCTGGAAGAAGCCGGACTGGGCGCACAGGGCTGGCGGTTCACCGCCTATCACGCAGACGGTGGAGCGAGCAGTGTCTCGGTACGCTTGTCCCAGGCCGGGCGGGTGCAGGCCCATATATTGCGTTTGTTTGAAGATAAACTGGAACGCATTGACCCGGGCTACGGGATCGACGCTTTCGTGCTGGAAGCGGGGGATTGCGCGCCCTTGGCAGCGCCGCAAACCAGCATGGTGCATCACGGGCAAGAAGAAGATGAGGCACTGTCGGTGGAACTGTGCGGGCTTGTGGACCGCCTGACCAACCGGTTTGGCGAGCGCAGCATCACCCGCGCCCTGCCCCTGCGCAGCCACGTGCCGGAGCGGGCATGGCGCATGGTGCCAGCCTCGCAAGCCATGATGACCGGCAGATCGGCACACGGGGTTGCCCACTGGGCATCACGGGGGGCAGCCGCCCCTTTGCGCTGGGAAGAGGTTGCCGCACAAACCGTGTTTCGCACCACCAACCGGCCGTTTCGGCTGTTCGATCAACCGGAGGAAGCGCAGGTGCTGGCGCAAGTTCCGGACGGACCACCGCTGGCGTTTACGTGGCGACGCATCACCCGCCGGATCGCCCGCGCACGCGGACCGGAACGCATCGCCCCGGAATGGTGGCGCGACGGCTCGCGCGGCACGGTCATCCGCGATTACTATGAGGTGGAAGACCTGGAGGGCCGTCGCTACTGGCTGTTCCGCAAAGGCACCTACGGCAACGAAAACGCCCCGCCGCTGTGGTTCGTACACGGGGTGTTTGGGTGATGCGTGTCTTGCAACAAAGAAGCGTTGAGATGCGACGGAACCCCACCTCCGCTGAACAGCGCCTATGGAACAGTTTACGCAACAGACGCCTTGGCGGATTGAAGTTTCGCAGACAGGTCCCCATCGATCGCTTCATCGTAGACTTCGTTTGTTATGAACGCCGTCTGATTGTGGAAGCCGATGGGGCACAGCATGCTGACTGCAGTTATGACGAAAGGCGCGACCATATTTTACGCGCCCATGGTTTTGAAATCTTGCGCTTTTGGAACCACTCAATCCAACGGACCCTTGATGATGTCTGCCTGACAATTTTGAAGGCATGCGGCAAAGCCGAGGCTGATGAATGGCAATAACGTTCCTTCAAGCCGCCCTCTCCCTTTACGGGAGAGGGATAGCGTTGCCCGCGATGCGCAGCAGAGCGGTTTGCAACTCTTGGGTGAGGGTGAGCAATATTTGGCGTGCTCCGTTGATATTAAATGAGTATCGCGTCCCCCTCATCCAACTACGACTAAGCCTCAGCTACGCTTTGGCAAGTCTTCGTATCCTTCTCCCGCAAGGGGAGAAGGAGGGTTTGCAAGCATCGTGAAACGGCCGCCGGAAAATCCTCCGATTGCTTTTCGGAAACCTGTGGTGCCGAAGGCGATGCTGGTAAGCGACACACCTGCCTATGGTGAGTTGCAATGCACCACGAATTTTTCGTTTTTGCGGGGAGCGTCGCATCCCGGTGAATTGGTGATTGCGGCCAAGGCCATGGGGTTGAGCGCCATTGGTGTTGCCGACCGCAACACACTGGCCGGCGTTGTGCGTGCCCATGCGGCGGCCAAAAAAGAGGGACTGCGCCTGCTGGCGGGCGCGCGCATCGACACGCTGCCGGACGGCTTTTTGCCGCGTCACAAAAACGGCAAGAACGAGCGCCTTTCAGACAGCGCCTATAAAGACGCGCCGCCTGGGTTTTCCTGTCTGCTCTACCCCACAGACCGCGCCGCGTGGGGCCGGTTGTGCGCTCTGCTGACCAAAGGAAAGCGCATCGCACCCAAGGGCGAATGCCATCTGTCGTTTGAAGATCTACTGGAAGCGTTGGAAGGCCAGGTGGTGATTGTAATTCCGCCAGAGGATGGGGTTGGATTTTCAAAGCAACCATCGCTGCCCTCGCCCCCTCTGTCGCTGCGCGACATCTCCCCCGCGAGGGGGGAGAGAGAACAAGCCGATAAACTGGAAGTTTTAAAACTGGCTCCCTTCTCCCCCCTCGCGGGGGAGATGTCACCGCAGGTGACAGAGGGGGGGCGCGATGCTCAATCAAAACACACCAACTTCATCACACGCCTCACCCAAATCGCCAGCATCGCCACGGGCTGCACATGGCTTGCAGCTTCTATGTTGTACCGGGGGGATGACAGGCGACGTTTGATTCAATTGGCCCGTTTGAGCGCACAAACACATGTCCCTTTGGTTGCCACCAATGATGTGCATTATCACCTGTCGGACCGCCGCCCTTTGCAGGATGTGATCACCTGTATTCGCGAAAAATGCACGCTAGAGACCGCAGGCTTCAAGCTGACGCAAAACGCCGAACGGCATCTTAAGCCACCAGATGAGATGGCACGGTTGTTTAGCGATTACCCCGAAGCCATGGCGGCGACGCAGGACATCGCGCAGCGTTGCACATTTTCATTGGATGAACTCGCCTACCATTATCCCGGCGAACCCGTGCCGCCCGGTAAGACGCCTCAACAGCATCTGGAAGACCTCACATGGGAAGGGGCGGAGCGGGTCTATCCCCATGGCGTGCCGGACGCGGTCAAGGTGACGTTGATCAAGGAATTGCAGCTCATCAAGAAGCTCGATTACGCGCCCTATTTTTTGACCGTCAACGATATCGTCGCCTATGCACGCAGCGTTGATATTTTGTGCCAAGGGCGCGGATCGGCCGCCAATTCTGCGGTCTGTTATGTGCTGGGTGTCACCTCGGTGGACCCTTCCAAGATCAGTCTTTTGTTTGAGCGGTTCTTATCGGAAGAGCGGCGCGAGCCGCCGGATATCGACGTCGATTTCGAACACGAGCGGCGCGAGGAAGTGATCCAATATATCTACCGGCGTTATGGCCGCCACCGGGCCGCGCTGGCGGCGACAATCATCACCTACCGTCCGCGCTCCGCCGTGCGCGAAGTGGGCAAGGTGATGGGTTTGAGCGAAGACGTCACCTCCGCCCTTGCCTCCACCGTGTGGGGGTCTTGGGGCAAGGATATTCCCGAAGAACAGATTAAAGAAACAGGGCTGGATTTGGCCGACCCGCATTTGGCCCGCACGGTGGAACTGACCCACGAGTTGCTGGGCTTCCCCCGCCACCTGTCGCAGCATGTGGGTGGCTTTGTACTGACGGAAGATGCGTTGGAAGAGACGGTGCCCATCGGCAATGCGGCCATGGATGAGCGCACTTTTATCGAGTGGGACAAGGACGACATTGAAGAATTGAAGATCATGAAGGTCGATGTGCTGGCGCTCGGCATGTTGTCGTGCATTCGCAAATGCTTTGATCTTCTGCGCGCCCATTACAGGCTGGACTATAACCTTGCCAATCTGCCGCGGGAGGATGCGGCCACCTATGAGATGCTGCAAAGGGGAGATTCTCTAGGCACGTTTCAGGTGGAAAGCCGGGCGCAGATGAACATGCTGCCGCGCCTTAAGCCGAAGGAATTTTATGATCTCGTCATACAAGTGGCGATCGTGCGGCCAGGCCCCATTCAAGGCGATATGGTGCACCCTTATTTGCGACGCCGCGATGGATTGGAAAGCGTGCGCTACCCCTATCCGTCACCGGATCATGGACCCAAAAACGAATTGAAAAACATTTTGGGGCGCACTTTGGGCGTGCCGCTGTTTCAGGAGCAGGCGATGCAAATCGCCATCGACGCCGCCAAATTTACGCCCGATGAAGCCAACCTGTTGCGCCGCGCCATGGCCACGTTTCGGCGGGTCGGCACCATCCACACGCTGCAAGAGAAGATGGTGGGGCGGATGATTGAGCGCGGCTATGAACCGGACTTTGCGCGGCGGTGTTTTGACCAGATCAAAGGGTTTGGCGAATACGGATTTCCCGAAAGCCATGCCGCCAGTTTTGCCCATCTGGTCTATGTGTCCTCTTGGTTGAAATGCCATTTCCCCGATGTGTTTTGTGCCGGATTGCTGAACGCTCAACCCATGGGCTTTTATGCGCCGGCGCAGATCGTCCGCGACGCGCGCGAGCACGCCATAGAGGTGCGGCCCATCGATGTGAATTTTTCGCACTGGGACAATACGCTGGAAGAAAACCATGACGGCAGCCACGCGGTGCGGCTAGGCTTTCGGCAGGCCGATGGTCTTCGGCGCGATGTTATGGAGCAGTTTTTGGAGGTGCGAGGAGAGGAGATCTTGGACCACCACCGCGCGCACCCTCTGTCGCTGCGCGACATCTCCCCCACGAGGGGGGAGAGCAGCCGGCAGGTTGTTTCGAACACCTCAACTGGCACCAGCCCTCCCCACGGGGGGGAGGGCAGGAGACCGCGTCTCATGTAACGGCACAAGAGGAACGAGATGGTTCACCGCACACACCCCTCTCCCCCCTTGCGGGGGAGATGTCACTGCAGGTGACAGAGGGGGGGCGGGATGCTGGTTCACGCGCCCTGCCTTTCACGTCTCTGGAACACCTGCGCCGTCGCACGGGGCTGAGCGTTGCGACCTTGGAACGCTTGGCCGCCAATGATGCTTTTCGTTCGCTGGGTCTGGATCGGCGGCAGGCGCTTTGGACCGTCAGGGGGTTGGTGAGCGATGTGCAATTGCCGCTGTTTGCCGCCGTCGACACTGACGCGGCAGGCCCGGACGTGCCGGTTGCCCTGCCCGCCATGCGCAAGAGCGAACACGTTGTCGCCGATTATCAGACCCACCGTTTGTCACTAAAGGCTCACCCGCTGAGTTTTTTGCGCAACCGCTATCGCAGACAAGGCATGATCGCAGCGGGCGATCTTCTCTCCATGCGCAACAAACAGCGCTGTACGTTGGCCGGCGTGGTGCTGGTGCGACAGCGTCCGGGGACAGCCAAGGGCGTGTTGTTCATGACGCTGGAAGACGAAACGGGCGTTGCCAATATCGTCGTGTGGAAGAAGGTCTGGGAGAGTTTCCGGCAAGTGGTGATGACCGCCAGACTGGTGAAAATTACCGGCGAGGTGCAACGGTCCGGCGATGTGATCCATGTGGTCGGCTACAGGCTGGAGGATCTGACGGATGATCTGGACCATCTGTCGGAGGCCGACTTTCCCGAAGTTGTGGCCCGGGCGGATCACGTGCGCACCCCCCTGCCATCCCATGCCGGCGGCGTGTCCTCACAGGCCAAAAAGCGTGCACGGCTTGAGGCTGCCGGACGGGGCATCGACACGATTGCCGATCATCTGCCGATCCCGCTGGCCCATGCCGATGAAGTGCGCCACCCGCAAAATGACCGTGGCGGGCGCTCCCGCAACGAAGAGGGCATTCCCCTCCACGTGGTCACCGGACCGGGACGAGCAAAACTGGAAAAGCCGCGCAAAAGCCCGCTTAGCCGTAGAGGCCCCAAGCCGTTGCCCGCAGCCGATCCGCCCCAACCGTCCAAGGCGCGCCATCCACGCAATGTGCGGGTGATCCCCAAAAGCAGGGACTTTCATTAAGAGTTTGCGCTCACGCTGTCGGCCCCAGGGGCCTGCGCTTCGCGGGAGCGGCGCATCAGCGCCGGACGGCTCTTCGCCGTCTGAATACCAATTTGCGCTCACGCTGTCGGCCCAAAGGGCCTGCGCTTCGCGGGAGCGGCGCATCAGCGCCGGACGGCTCTTCGCCGTCTGAAGGTGGAACGAAGTCTAAAAAATTAAAACATGAACAGAAGCTGCATGACCGCTTCAGGATCGGTTCAAGCAGGATTTGCCAATGTGATCTGGCAGCACCGCACCAAAGCCCTTTCGCTGCATCACTTGCAAACACCAGATCATCGAGGACCGATCCATGCCAACTCTCAAAACCATCATCGCAGCCGCCATCGCAGCCACCACACTGACCAGCGCCGCCCCTGCCTTGGCCGGTGACGCCGTGTGCGGAACTTACGTTTTTGCCGGTGCCTATCAGGTCAAATCAAACGCCTACCGTCAGGCCAACCGCGTTGGCGGCACCGTGCTGGACCTCGACCGTTCCAACAGCCCCAATGCCGGCAAAGGCTACTGGGTTGTGGCCCAAGGCCCCCTAAAACCATACGCCGCCCGCCAAGTGCGCAACCAGTGGCAAAACTGGGGCGTGCATGACGCCTACACCGCCAAGCGGTGCTTCTACGTAAGCTACAACTACTAAGACAGGCCTGTTTGAAGCGCTTCCCTCCCAAGCATGCGCCTCTCCCAAAGGTGCCGCTTCAAACATAACCTGACCTGCGTGAAGGGCGTCGGTGCCTCCAGAACCGGCGCCCTTCATCGCGTTAGGCGTTAGGCGTTGGGCGTTGGGTGTTGGCTGCCCCAATGGCCCATTACAATTCCACTGACGAAAAGTTTGCGCGTGTGATCATGTACACAGCCTTGTCATTTTCCGTGAGGCATACTTCAATTCTGAACTGCAGAACTGTGAAATCCAGGAATACCGAGGAGCCCAACCATGAAAATTCTTGCAACCGCCGCCATCACACTTGCCCTTGCGGCTACCGCATTCACAGCCGAGACGGCGACCAACACAGCCCCGGCGCAAGCGGCTGACAGCTGTGGCTTTTTTGCCTTCGCCGGCGCCTATCAAAGCCGCAACCGTGCAAGACGCCAAGCCAACCGCGTGGGTGGCACCGTCTGGAGCGTAGACTTTTCCAACAGCCCCAACGCGGGCCAGGGCTGGTGGGCCGTGGGTCGCGGACCCGGCAGCCGTTCCCAAGCCAACCGCTGGAAGCGCCAGTACCAAAATCGTGGAGCATCGTCTTACGTGGCAAACCGCTGCTTCTACGGCGAATAGGTTTTTTGCAACTTCATAAAGTGACGACGAACGGGCGGTCACCACCGCCCGTTTTTGATTGGCGCTTCAAGACGCGCACCGGACGAGCACACCCTGTCATGCGGCTGACATAAGACTCGCAAAATAAACGGTATCGGTCCCAATCGGACGTCACCGGATTTGTCATGTCTACCACCAAAGCCGCCGTCCGCGATCGACTCGCCGAAGCCGTCCACCAGAACAAGGCTTTAAGCCGCACCGGTTTCGTCGAACGGCTGTTCTCATCAGCGTTCACGGGTATGGTCTACCCCCAGATATGGGAGGACCCGGTGGCGGACATGGCCGGGCTCGACATTCAACCCGGCGACACAATGATCTGCATCGCATCGGGCGGGTGCAATGCGATGTCCTATCTCACCGCCGATCCGGAACGGATCTTGGCTGTGGACCTATCGCCCGCCCACATTGCTTTGTTGGAGCTGAAAAAAGCAGCCGCTAAATCATTGCGCAATCATGACGCTTACTTTCAGGTGTTTGGCCACGCAAACCGTGCCGGCAGCGCAAAACTGTTGCGCAAGCAAGTCTTGCCAAAACTGGCCCAAAAGGATCGAGCCTATTGGGAAGGGCGCATGGGCATCAGCAGTTGGTTGACCGGTCGCAGGCGGCTTGACCTGTTTGACTGTGGTTTTTATCGCCATGGACTGCTGGGCTGGTTCATCGGGTGCGCCCACAAGCTCACACGCTTGTTTGGCGTTAGGATTGAAGACGTATTGCACGCGAAAACTCCGGGCGGGCAGAAGCAGTTTTTCGACACGCAGATTGCGCCACTACTCGACCGCAAACTGGTGCGCAAAATCATCAACAACCGCGCGTCTCTCGTTGGTCTAGGCATCCCTCCACAGCAGTATGAAGCCCTTGCCGGGGCCGCCGATGGCGATATTCAAGCCGTGTTGCGCGAACGGCTTCGCAAGCTGATGTGCGACTTCCCGTTTCAAGAAAACTACTTCGCTTGGCAGGCCTTCGGACGTCGATATGAGGGCCAAACGGGGTCTCTGCCGCCTTATCTGCAGCAGAGCAACTTTACGAGTTTGGGCGAACGGGCTGACCGGATCACCGCGCTCAACCGCTCGTTCACTGACGTTTTGGCCGACCAACCGACCGGTTCACAAAATCACTACATCTTGCTGGACGCGCAGGATTGGATGAATGATGAACAACTCAACGCTTTGTGGGCGCAGATCACCCGAACTGCTGCGCCGGGCGCAAAGGTCTTGTTCCGTACAGCGGGCATTGAGAACATCTTGCCCGGACGGGTTGCTCAGATCGTGTTGGACCGATGGGACTACCGAGCCGCTCGGTCGCAAGAGCTGTCGGCGATGGATCGCTCAGCAATCTATGGTGGAACGCATCTTTATGTGTTTGCGGGCTAATCATGAGCACGAACCGACCATCACAAGTGCCGTCGCCACTCCTTGAAGCCAATCCAGAGGCCACTCACCACAGCGATTTGATGGACGGTGTGTATCGCAATCAGCGGCACGTCTACGATTTAACGCGAAAATACTACTTGCTGGGTCGGGACCGTTTGCTGAAAGAGCTGCGCCCGAAGGGCAACGATGTGATGCTTGAAATCGCCTGCGGTACTGGGCGCAATCTGGCGAAGGCGCGGCGACTTTATCCCGACACGCAGATGTTTGGATTGGATATTTCCTCACAGATGCTGAAATCCGCGCGGCTGACACTGGCGAAGGACATCGTGGCCAATCGGGTGCAATTGGCGCAGGGCGACGCCTGCGCATTCGATCCGCAGACGCTTTTCGGCCGCCCGTCGTTTGACCGCATCTTCATCTCCTACGGCCTGTCCATGATACCGGATTGGGAAGGCGCTTTAGAACAGGCGGTGGACGTTTTGGCACCCGGCGGCTCGCTTCATGTGGTCGATTTCGGGCAACAGGCGCATCTGCCAACATGGTTCAAGAACGGGCTTCACACGTGGTTAGCGAAGTTCCATGTGACGCCGCGTGTTCATCTTGAAGAGGCGCTTGCAACCGTGGCTCGGCGCTGCGGGGGCACCGCAACGCTCACCCCTCTTTACCGAGACTACGCTAGGCTTGGCACCGTGCGATCCGACGCGAACAATACAGGTTAAATACTCAATCCCTATGCAATGCAGCGGGTCCATGAAAAGGTTGCTCAATCGCGGTTATGAAACCTCATGGGGCAAAACAGTATGGGCAATGCCTCGATCCTCACCCTAAACGCTGGATCATCTTCCGTAAAATTCGGTTTGTTTTCTGCAACCAATGAACCCCAGGCCCGGTTCACCGGTCAGTTAGACGGTATCGGGACAGACGCGCATCTCAAGGTGAAGCGGGCCGACGGCACAGTGATCATCGACACGGATATCGCGGAGGATGCAGCGCCGAACCCGGGCGCTGGCCTGCCCATCATCTTGACTGCACTGGATGACATCGTAGCAGATTTGGTGGTGGAGGCGGTTGGGCACCGCATTGTCCATGGCGGTGTGGATTTTGACGGTCCGGTGGTTCTGACTGATGAAACGCTGAACAAACTCGACGCGCTCACGCCCTTTGCACCGCTGCATCAGCCGCACAATCTGGCCGGTGTTGCGGCTGCCCGCGCCGCGTTTCCCAATGCGCCGCAGATCGGGTGTTTTGATACGGCGTTTCACCGAACCCACCCTTGGGTCAACGACACATTCGCCCTGCCCCGTGCACTTTACGATAAAGGTGTCAGGCGTTTCGGCTTTCACGGCCTATCCTACGAATACATATCCGGGCGGCTCGACGAGATCGCACCGCTTTACCAGGATGGAAACGTCGTGGTGGCGCATCTGGGAAACGGTGCCAGCATGTGCGCCATCCGCGACGGCCATTCGGTCGGCTCCACCATGGGATTTTCCGCCCTTGATGGCCTGCCCATGGGTACGCGCTGCGGACAGTTAGATCCCGGCGTCGTGCTGTATCTCATGGACCAGATGGAAATGGGTGCGGCGGAGATTGAACACATGCTCTATCGCGAATCCGGCCTGCTGGGTCTCTCTGGCGTGTCGAGCGACATGCGCCGCTTGCTCGTCTCACAAGAGCCAGCCGCAGCTCAGGCTCTTGACTACTACGTGACTCGTATCCGGCGTGAAATCGGCGCGATGGCCGTGATCATGGGCGGGCTGGATGCTGTCGTGTTCACTGGCGGGATCGGCGAAAATGCGTTCCAAATCCGCGAACGGGTCTGCCAAAAAATGACGTTTTTGGGCATGGAACTGGACGCCACCCGCAACCGCGAAAACGGCCAAGTGATCAGCACGGACCGCAGCCGAGTGCGCCTGTTTGTGATCCCTACCAATGAGGAGTTGATGATGGCCCGTCACGTTATGCGGTTGGGGGTGCATTAAGAGCGGCCATTCATGTTGGTCCAACCGATGGCGCGTTGTAACGCGTTATCCGTTGTCCCGGTTCAATAAAGCGTCTTTGACTGTCGTTCCTGCAATGCGCCATCATAGGCATCCGCTTCAAAATCCTGGATAACAGATTTCACCAACTCACCCGCGGTAGGCAGGGTTGCGCGATCTTGTTTTGATGCCTCATCCCACAGGCCGGCGCGTTTGATCGCTCGGGCGCACTGGAAATACATGGTGTCGATATCCACAACCACAACGGAGGCGGGAAGCATACCTTTGAAACTGAACCGCTCACGCAAAGTGTTGTCAGCCGTGACGTAGGCCTGACCATTGACGCGCAGACACTCCTCCCATCCAGGAATGAGAAACAGCAGCGCCACGCGCGGGTCGCTTACAATGTTGCGCAGCGTGTCGAGGCGGTTGTTCCCCCTGCGGTCCGGGAAGGCCAATCGGCGTTCCTTTAAGATGTGGACGCTGCCCGGCCCGTCGCCACGCGGTGAGCAATCCATCCCATCCGGGCCAATGCTGGCGATGGCAAAGAAGGGAGCCCTTTCGATAAGTTTGCGATAGGCGTCGTTCACCACCGGGGTTTCTTTGGCCCATGTGGCTTTGGAGATAGACGCTATGCCGGGATAGAGGGCTTCGAGATCATCAATTGAGTGCACTCGCATGGGGCAGACGACTCACTTTCAGTTAATTTTCACCCTTAATATCGAGCTTTAAATATAATATACGGCGTGCCGAGATTGAAATAGTAAATCGGCGCGATCAGTGACCCACACGACCCCTCCGTTGCAGAAATTCTTCACTCCGATCACGGCTTGGGTGCCGCTGTTTATCAGCTTTCTGCTTCCCATCTGGGCAATCATCGATTTTATGAGCTATCGTCAAGTTTTCCAAAACGAAATTCATGGCCTTTCAGAGCTTGTACACGCCCTGTTTCCCCTGGCTTCGGCCGTCATCGTTATTTGGATATTGGTAAAATACCGCACCCAAATGGATAAGCTGATATTTGTCTATCTTTGCATCATGGCTGCCGGATGCATCTATTTAGGGGGCGAAGAATTGAGCTGGGGCCAGCACCATTTCGGTTGGGAGACTTCCGAAGGTTGGAAAGAGCTGAACACACAAGACGAAACCAACCTGCACAATAACTCGGTGCTCTTTAATCTGTTGCCGCGCGCTATTTTGATGGTCGGCATCATTCTGGGCGGAACGGTTTTTCAGTGGATCAAAGCGTATCGACCCGAGCTAATCCCAACGCGCTTCTTGATTGTCTATCCACCGGCAACGTTGCTTATGTGCGCGATTTTGATTTCCGTTTGGGAGATCATCATTCAAGTAAGCAACAACTTTGACATGACACATATTTTACCCCTGCATGATGGGGAAGTCCAGGAAGTCTTTATCGTATGGGCTGTGCTGATTTATGCCCTTGAGCTGCGCAAACGGTTTTTACAACTCAATGCGAGCAACTGAACTGGCGTCTTGCGTATTGCACCGCTCCTGATTTGAAGCAGTGCTGCGCACTTCTTGTCCAGTGACCTGCTCCCCTGAAACCTCCTCGATTTTTGGTTAGTCCTGTTCCTCACACGAGGAGACGGACGATGAAGAAATCACGGTTCACAGACGAGCAGATCATCGGGATTTTGAAGGAGC
>JBCBYZ010000006.1:0-46746 GCA_039815595.1 Pseudomonadota bacterium
CGCAGAAGCGAAGCCGGATTGTTTTCCACGCGCGAATTGCGTTCTTCGTTGACCACATCGCGCTCAGGCAGAATTTTTTCTTGGGTCAGCACCAGATTTTCCATCCGATCCGCCTCCAGCCGCATCATCTCCGGCAAGGCCTCGGGCGTCACGCGCTGAAAATACGCCGTGTAGTCTTGACCCGTGAAAGCGTTTTCTTGGCCACCAATCGCAGCAATTTTGCGTGAAAACTCACCGTCAGCGACCGTCTTTGTGCCCTTAAACATCAAATGCTCGAGGTAATGGGCGATCCCGGACACTCCGGGCTCCTCATCAGCGGCACCTGCCGCATACCAAACCATGTGGGTAACCACGGGTGCGCGACGGTCCGGAATGACGACAACCTGCAAACCGTTGTCCAAGACGTGATGCGTCACGTTGGCCTTTGAGACCGTGCCGGTTTTTGCAGCCGTTTCTGCAAGCGCGGGGACTGAAACAGGCGACAGGCTGGCGACGGACGCCATCATGAGCCCGGCAAAGGTTGGCACTGTGAGCTTGAAAAAAGGTCTTGAATTTATGGACATCAGATTGGGGCTCTCATCTCGTGGTGGGGGCGAAGTGGAGGTCGTGGTGAACTGTGACACTCACTCTTATACGGGATTTTGGGTGCAGCGGTTCTTTCTCACCCCCGCTGATTGTATCTTGGGCACACATGCTGTGATCACATATAGGCAGCGCTGTGGCGCATTCATGTTAAATGTCGGTGATCACAAAAGGTTATGCTGCGGCATATTGGAAAAAGGCAAAGGCGGTTTGCCCCATGTCTCGGCGATCTAGCAACGTGAACCCGTCGATGGCGGTGGGCAGATCGGATACGTTTTCCTCCAGCACCAACACGGCCTTGGGGGCCAGCCAACCACCGCGGTGCAAGCTCTCAAACGCGCGGGGTCCCAAACCTTTGCCATAAGGCGGGTCGGCAAAAACGAGATCAAAAGCAGCAAGAGAGCCTGCCGCACCGGTCTTGGTTGCATCTCTGCGCAGCAGTTTTGTGCGCCCGGTGAGACCCAGCGTTTCGATGTTTTGGCGGATCAGCGCCCGCCCATGCGCCCCTTTTTCCATAAACAGACCGAACCGTGCGCCCCGCGACAGAGCCTCTAAACCCAGCGCACCGGTGCCGGCAAACACGTCCAGCACCCGCGCGCCCGACAGCGTCACCTCATCGCGGTGCTGGAGGATGTTAAACAGCGATTCGCGTGTTCGGTCGGTGGTTGGGCGGATGGTTTGGTCGGAGGGTTGGGCCAGCTTGCGGCCGCGAAATTCACCGCCGACGATCCGCACCCGTGGCACCTTTTTTGTTGCGTGCATTGATAGAAGCGCCGTTCTTTGCGCCCCGCCGCTTCTTTTCGTTCGGGTTAGATGTGCTCAAGCGTGACAGAGGATCAACCGGTTTCGTTTTTCGCTTGGCGCCCGATTTGGTCTTTGTATCAGCCGCTTTAGACGGTTTTTTGCCCACGTTTTCGGACGGGGTGAGCAAAGGGCCATCGAAGTTTGCGCCTGCCCGCTTGATCAAGGCCGATCCCAACTGGTCACGCAGCGTGCGGCCCCGCACCTCTTGCACAGCCCCGCCAGCCAGATCTCCCAATTGGAACGGGCCGTAGGACACACGGATCAAGCGGTTTACCTCAAGGCCCAGCGCACCGAGAACTTTTTTGACTTCGCGGTTTTTGCCTTCGCGCATGGCAAATGTGATCCAGACATTGCTGCCCTGCTCGCGTTCGATCTCGGCTTCAATCGACCCGTAGAGCACGCCGTCAACGGCGATCCCGTCCTTCAACGCGTCGAGTCTTGCCTGTTCGACACTGCCGTGGGCCCGCACCCGGTATCGGCGCAGCCAACCGGTGGAAGGCAGTTCCAGTTCACGCGCCAAGCCACCATCATTGGTGAGGAGGATGAGGCCTTCCGTGTTGATGTCCAGACGGCCCACCGACAACACCCTTGGCATATCGTCCGGCAGAAGCTCGAAGACTGTTTTGCGACCCTCGGGATCGCGGGCAGTGGTGACCGTGCCGGACTTCTTGTGCAGCAGCCAAAGCCTTGTGCGCTCCGCCATAGGCAGTGGTTCATCGTTGATCTCAATGCGGTCGCTCGGCCCAACCGTGATCGCTGGCGTGGTGAGCAGCTTTCCGTTGAGGCGCACCTTACCGTCAGCGATCATGCGCTCAGCTTCGCGCCGTGAGCACACGCCCGCCCGTGCGATGCGCTTGGCAATGCGTTCGGAGATTTCGTCGTTTTCCGGTTTACTCACGTCAACCGCAGTCACATCCATCCCTTTGCGCAAGGGCGCTTGGCGTTTGCCGGGTTTTTTGGATGGTGATGATGCCATGGGTGTGCCTACCATCGCCAACGCGGCTGTGCGAGAAAGTTTTGACATTTTGTCCAACACGCATGCGCGCCCCGCCTCTTACCACCGAAAGACCAGCTGCCATTGTCCCAGCCCAGTTTCATGGAGATTGCCTTGGAGGAGGCCCGTGCCGCTGCCGCCTTGGACGAAGTGCCGGTGGGTGCGGTCATCACGCGCAAAGGGGAGGTCATCGCAAGGGCCGGAAACCGCAACCGGACACTGAACGATCCGACCGCCCATGCCGAAGTGGTCGCCATCCGCGCGGCCTGTGAACAGTTACAGAGCGACCGCCTGCCCGACTGCGATCTTTACGTCACTCTTGAGCCCTGCACCCAATGCGCCGGGTCCATTGCGCTGGCGCGGATTCGCAGGCTCTACTTTGGCGCGGAAGATGTGAAAGGCGGGGCTGTTGTGAACGGTGTGCGGTTTTTTAACCAACCAACGTGCCAGCACGCACCAGAGGTGTATGGCGGCATTTCCGAGGCGGAAGCCGCGCAATTACTGAGGGCGTTTTTTCAGAAACGGCGACGGTTCTAGGCGACCAATTGATCACCATCGCCGGCTGGTCCCAACCGTTTTTGGTGTGTGCCCCTATTGGTTGGGGAAGAGAGAGTTGCGCGGACCCTTTTTCTGGGCTTCGCTCTTTTCGCGCTTTCCAATATTGCCGACCTCTGCCGTCTCGGCGGGTGTGCGATACTCAACCGGGGGCTGCGTCAGGTACTGGCGGGGGGCAGTACCTAAACCACCGGTGCCTTGGATCTGACGCATCCGTGCCAAACGTTTTTTGGACTCTTCCGATTCTTTGTCGCTGTCATAGCTGGTGTAGACAGCAGGCGTATCCTTGTCGCGAAATGCGGGGTGCGCGAGCGCTGCATTCGATGGCGCCTGCTGCTTGATACCAATATCCCGGCCCGTTAGGCCGCGGGCCTCAGCTTCATCTAAAGCGCCTATACGCGCTCTCCGAGCCTCTTCCGGATTCACCGGAAAGAACGCATCCGCCGCTTCTGTTGTTTCAACCGGAGGCTGGAGCGATGCTGTGGTGGGTGGAGGAACGAGCTTTGGCCGGGACGTGTAGACAATCCGCTCTTTCTTCTTGGAATTACCAAGAGGGACCATGCCGTTAATGTCTGACAACAGCATTTCCTGTTGGGTCTGGCCCGTGCCGTATGTGCTGCCGCTGCATCCGGCCAGCACCAGTGCTGAACTGGAAACCATGAGAACGAGTGCTGATTTTGCAGTCATCAAATACATGTGCTTTTCCGCCAACCGTCTGAACAAAAGCGGGATGGCCTACCATCCCAATACCAATTAAGAACCCGCTTGAGGGCGAGTTCCGGCCACCATCCGCTAGGCGCGGATTAAGGCCACATTCTGTCGAGAATGCTTAACAGGCTATGCCGTTCACCGCAATTGCGACACCCGTTGCCGATCGGCAACGGGGTTAACGCGGTTCAACAGCACCGATTGCGCCAAAACACCGATAAATGCGCTAGTTTGAAGCCTCAATTTCCCTCATGGCAGCCGCATCGCGGGCCGACAGGTCGGGATAGGACGGATCGGACCCCACGTCGGGGACAATGCGCCAGGAGCGCGCGCATTTTTGACCATCCGCCATGGCATTCACGACAGCAACACCGTGCGCATCTTCGAGCATGAAAGCGCCCGCCGGTGCATCCTTGTCAGAAATGGTGATCTGGCTGGTGATGCACACCTCGGACATGTCGAGGTCCTTAATTGCCGCCAGAAGCGCCGAATCGGTTACGTGTACTATCGGCGCAGCTTCCAAAGACGACCCGATGCGCTTTTCGCGCCGTTCGATCTCCAGCGCTCCTGTCACGACGCGGCGCACCGTGCGGACCTTTGCCCATTTGGCGGCCAGGTCGGGGTTGGACCATGCCGCCGGAATGTCCGGAAACTGGCGCAAATGCACGGATGAACCTTCCGGATGGCGCTGTAACCACGCTTCTTCCATGGTGAAGCACAGCATGGGTGCCATCCACGCGGTGAGGCAATCAAACAAGTGACCCACCACCTGCAAAGACGCCTTGCGACGCAATGAGGACGGCGCATCACAGTACAACGCGTCTTTGCGCACATCGAAGTAAAATGCCGATAGTTCGATGTTCATGAAATTCGACAGGGCTGCAAACACACGCTTGAAATCAAATGCGTCGTAGCCGTCGCGTACGATGCCATCGAGTTCCGAAAGGCGGTGCAGCATCAAGCGCTCTAATTCCGGCATGTCGGCTACGGCAACCGTCTCACCCGTGGCGTGGGCCAACGTACCGAGCATCCAGCGCAGCGTGTTGCGCAGTTTGCGGTAGGCATCGATGGCCGTTTGCAACACGGTTTTGCCCAGCCGCAGGTCTTCCGCGTAGTCGGACGAGGCAACCCAAAGGCGCAGAATATCCGCGCCGGACTGTTTGATCACGTCCTGCGGGGTGACCACGTTACCCAAGGATTTCGACATTTTGCGACCGTCTTCGGCCATGACGAAACCATGGGTGAGCACAGCGTCGTAGGGCGCGCGGCCCCGCGTGCCGCAAGCTTCCAACAAGGATGAGTGGAACCAACCGCGATGCTGGTCTGACCCTTCGAGATAAAGGTCGGCGGGCCATTTTAGATCTTCGCGCTGTTCCAGACAGAAGGCGTGGGTGGAGCCTGAATCGAACCACACATCCAGGATGTCGTCGATTTTTTCCCAAGCATCCAGATCGTCGACGAACCCATCCAAGAAGCGTGCTTTTGCGCCATCCGCATACCAAGCATCCGCACCCTCCTGAGCAAATGCGTCCTTGATTCGGGCCATAAGGTCTTCGGATCGGTCAAAATCAGGCCCGGGGATCACTTGCCCCGTTTCTTCGTTGCGAAATACAGAGATTGGCACGCCCCAAGCCCGTTGGCGGGAAAGCACCCAATCCGGGCGATCTGCGATCATGCCATGCAAGCGGGTTTTACCGCGCTCCGGCACGAAGCGTGTTTCTTCGATGGCGGCCAGCGCAGTCTGTCGCAAAGTACCGGTGTTGGAGCCGGGTGCTGTGTCCAACTCCTTGTCCATATGGACAAACCACTGGGGTGTATTGCGGAAAATGATCGGCTTTTTGGAGCGCCATGAGTGAGGATATTCGTGCTTCAAGCGACCACGGGCGAAGAGATTGTTTTGCCCGATCAGCGCTGTGATGACCTTCTGGTTCGCGTCACCTTTTTTGCCCTTATCATCGATGACGCGCGCGCCCTCGAAACCGGGGGCGTCGGATGTGTAGGTGCCGTCATCGGCCACAGTGAAAGGGATCGCCGATGAAATGCCACGGGCTTCCAAGGCCTTGGCAGAGGACATCCAGATTTCAAAGTCGTCCCGGCCATGGCCGGGTGCGGTGTGGACGAAGCCCGTCCCCGCATCGTCGGTGACGTGATCGCCTTCGAGGAGTGGGACGGTGAAATCGTATCCGCCAAGACCGGCGCCCGCGAGCGGGTGGGCGAGTGAAACCGAAGCGAGTTCATTGCTGGTGATATCGTGCAGACGGTTGAACGTGACTTTGGCTTTCGCAGCGCATTCGTCGGCCAGTTTGTCAGCCAAGATCAAAGAATCACCCGGCTGAGGACCAAACTCATTTTCGGATGAAGCGACTTCGTACAAGCCATAGCTAATGCGCTCAGAGTAGCAGACCGCTCGGTTGCCGGGGATCGTCCAAGGTGTGGTGGTCCAAATGACAATCGACGCATCGGCCAGCAAGAGTTTGACTCCATCGAAGGCATCTACATCATTGCCGCTCCCCTCGACTACCAAATTGGCGACTTCCTTTACGGGAAACTTCACCCAAACCGTGTCGCTCTCATACTGCTCGTATTCGATCTCGGCTTCCGCCAAGGCTGTGCGCTCAACCACGGACCACATGATCGGCTTGGAGCCGCGATAAAGCTGGCCGGACTGGGCGAATTTCATCAGCTCGTTGGCGATGATCGCTTCGGCCTGAAAATTCATCGTCAAATAGGGCTGTTTGAAATCGCCTGTGACGCCAAGGCGCAGAAACTCTTCCGTCTGCACACCAACCCAATGGGTGGCGAAATCACGGCATTCCTTTCGGAACTCGTTGATCAGCACTTCGTCTTTGTTTTTGCCCTTGGCCCGATATTGCTCTTCGATTTTCCATTCGATGGGCAGGCCGTGGCAATCCCAGCCGGGCACATAATTGCTGTCATATCCGCGCATCTGAAATGAGCGGGTGATCATGTCTTTCAGGATCTTATTGAGCGCATGGCCGATGTGCAGATTGCCGTTGGCGTAGGGCGGGCCATCATGCAGCACGTATTTGGGGCGACCGGCCGCGTCTTCGCGCAGCTTGCGGTAGAGGTCATGGCTTTCCCAGGAGGCAATGATTTCAGGCTCTTTTTTGGGCAGGCCGGCCCGCATGGGAAAATCGGTTTTGGGCAGGTAGAGCGTTTGCGCGTAGTCGCGGGTGTCAGAAGCGTCGGACATCTTTGATGGGTCTCATGGGTTCATCGGCGCTGTGGTGCAAAAAAAACTGGCCGAATGTCGCGAATAAAAAGTGTGAACAGTCTCAAGTCCCGAACGCCGCCCAGCCTCATATAACGAGGCGTTTCAGGCTGCGATCGGGCGTATAATTCGCGGAGCCGGTATCGCCATCGTGGGGATCGAGCAGAAATGAGTAATCACGGTTTGCATGGCCAGCGCGTACCAAATGATCGTCGTCAAAACCACCCCCCGGATGCGCCTTCAATATGTCGGGCCGTCCAGTTTGTCATAGATCACTTTGCGCATTGCCCGGGTGGACCATTCGGGCGCGAGAGGGGCGAACATGGCGGCGAGTTTCGCGCCTGCTCCGGGATACAGATCTTTGGCCCTGCCCTTTGCGGTTTTTAGGATCAGCGTAGCCAGCTTTTCAGGCGGCATGCGCTTCTCAGCGTTGGCACCCAGCGGAGCGTGGCGTTCCGCCTGCGCTGTTCTCGTTGGGCCAGGATAGACGGTCAGTACGCCGAGCTTCTTCTTTTTAAGCGGTTTGCGGATTGAGCGGGCATAAGCGGCCAAACCGTCCTTGGAGGCTGCATAGACTGCCGCACCGGGATAACCGACCGCGTGGCTGAGCGAAGAAATAAACACGAACTTGCCCTTGGGAGCCATCAGATCGCGGGCCACCAATTGCGATGTCATGACGATGGGGGCCCGCAAGTTCACGCCCAGCAATCGGGCGTAGGCGGCGACGGGAATGTCTTCAAACTTGCCCGTGGCACTCACCCCGGCGTTTAAGAACACCAGATTGAATTGGCGGTTTCCAGAGGCGGTTTCAAAACTGTCCAGAAGACGCTCAAGCGAAGTGGGCACAGCGAGATCACACAGTCTGGCGGTCAGGCTGCCGCGGCTTTTCATCACGCGTGCGTCCAACGGATCGATGTCCCGGTCGACGGCCACAACTTCATAGCCCTGCGCCAACAGGGCGTCGGTCAAAGCCAAACCAAGGCCGCTCGCCGCTCCCGTTACCAGCGCTCTCATAGCCGGTCTTCTTTCATGGGGGTGAAGATTGACCCCCAGCCATAGCTTCTCGTGAGCATGCGACGGCGCTCGCGTTTGCGGATCGAGCGGATGATGGCCTTCGCGGCCCGTTTGGCCGGCATGAAGAGCAGACGCACCGCCCCCAGTTTTAAGCCGACTTTGGCATGCATGGTGGTTCTAGTCGGGCCGGGGTGGATTGTGGAGACCATCACGTCTCCCCGCCACTCCGCCCATAGGGAACGCGCCAAACCGTCCAAGGCCGCCTTGGTGGCCGCATAGGTTGCGAACCCGGGAGCGCCCTTTTGGGCGGTCGATCCGATGAAAACCAAATGGCCCTTCGCTGCTTTTAACCGAGAGGCCAAGGCGTGCGCGATTGCAATTTGTGCGGTAATGTTGACCGTGATTTGATTTTGCACCGTTTCGGGCGGCTCTTCCCAAAACCGGCCCGTCCAGCCCATGGCCGCGTTGAGAATGCACAGGTCTGGGCCCGGCAGGTTGAGTTCGTCCAACGCTTTGAGGATGTTCGCCGCCGCACGATTTGGATCAGACTGATCCGCGCGGAAATAAAAGACGGACGCATCCCCGAACAGTGCTTGATCATCCACCGATGTCTTTCGACCCGTCGCGATGACGAGATGCGTGGCTTTGCCGTATAGCTTGGCCAGTTCTAACCCGATGCCATCGGTCGCGCCGGTGATCACTACGACTTTGGATTGCTTTCGGTCGTTCATGTCGAAGACGTCTTCGGGAAACCCTTCCAGAATTTCATCGTCCTGTTTTTCGGTAGTGCGCCTCGCCATCTCACCCGCCATCTGAGAAGCGTGCGAAGTTCAAACGGTCGTCCAAAACGCTCAACGGTTTGGCCGTCCGCAACACGTCACGCGCCGCGTCTGAATCGCGATCCATCTGCTCCACCAACGCTTCCGAACCGTCAAACTTTTCTTCGCCGCGCAAAAACTCAAACAATGAGATCGTGATCATTTCGCCATAGAGATCTTCTGAAAAGTCGAAGACAAAAGTCTCGAGCAGCGGCGCGCCGTTATCAAACGTGGGCCGCCGTCCGAAGCTTGCCACACCGTTGTGCAGCGTGCCGTCGGCTCGGCGCAGACGGACGGCGTAAATTCCATGCGCGAGGGTCATACCTTCCGGCAGTTTGATGTTGGCCGTTGGATAGCCCAGCGTCCGACCCAGTTGCGCGCCTTTGACAACGATGCCCGAGACCGTCCACCGGTAGCCTAAGAGGTCAGCAGCCTTTTGTGTGTGTGCGTTTTGGAGCGCTTCACGAATGCGGCTTGAAGAAACCGGCTCGTTCTCCTGCGTTTCAGGGTTCTGCGCAGCGAAAGCACCAACCGTTGTGACACCGAAGCCAAGCTCTTCACCCGCTTCCGCAAGCACTTGCGGCGTGCCTGTTCGCTTTTTGCCAAAATAAAAATTAAAGCCCGTCACCACATGGCTGGCGCCCGCCCACTCCAACAAAAAATGCGCAATAAAGTCCTCAGCGGACGTTGCCGCCAAATCGGCATTAAAGGGCAGTGTTAGCAGACCGTCGACACCAAAAGCCGCCAACACCCGCGCCTTGTCAGCCGGGGGCGTGAGACGAAACACCGGCACGTCCGGCTGAAAAAAAGCGCGAGGGTGCGGCTCAAAAGACAGCACGTAGCAGGGCTTTTTCTGTTGGCGGGCGATCTCCAGCGCTTGGCTGATCACCGCTTGATGGCCGCTGTGCACGCCATCGAAGTTGCCAATCGCCAACACGCCGCCCCGTATGGCTTCCGATAACGGGCCATCCAGCACGCGCACGACGAAGCCATTTGCCGGTGAGGAAGAAGGGGGCGACGACATGTCCATTATGCGGACGCCTTGTTCCAGACCAAGCGGGGTATCCAAGTGGTTGGCTCCGCGTCGTGCTCGGCCAAAAACGCTTCCAGCTTTTCCGGATCGGGCGTTTCGGGGCCCGCCCCTGCCGCCGCATAGTCCGCTGCATGGATGCCTGCGGAAATATAGAGTAGATCAAAACCGTTGCCCAAAGCACCCGCAACGTCTGTTGGCATACCATCACCGATGGCCAAAACGCGGGTTTTGTCTGCGCCGGATGATGTCATGGCGGTGAGTTTTTTCATGGCCAGATCGTAGATCGGCTTGTGCGGTTTTCCGGCAAGCCGCACTTCGCCGCCCATTTGTTGGTAAAGCCGCGCCAGCGCACCAGCACACCAGATCAGTCGGTCGCCGCGCTCCACCACAATATCTGGATTGGCGCAGATAAACGGCACGCCCCGCGCGATGGGATCAACAAAACGGTCTTGATAATCGTCAGGCGTTTCCGTTTCGTCTTCAAACAAGCCGGTGCACACAAAGGCATCGGCTGCATTTTCGTCCGCTAGCGAGACAGTCAAACCATCGAACAAGGGCGCATCCCTTGGAGGGCCGATATGGAACACGGTGCCATCAACCTGCGCGATCAAATCACGCGTCACATCGCCGGATGTTACGATATCGTCGCAGACACTCGCGGGCGCGCCCAGTTGCGCCAATTGCTCGACAACACCGGCGCGCGGTCTTGGAGAATTGGTGATCATGATCACTTTGCCACCCTCGGCGCGAAACTGAGACAGGGCTTGGGCCGCCCGCTCATAAACAGCCACGCCATTGTGCAAAACACCCCAAACGTCACAAAACAGCGCATCGTAGCGACCCGTCAGATCGCTCAATCCATCAATGCGTCCCAATCGGTTTTTGGCTGATGTGTTCATGCCCGAGAGCCCTGACGCGTGCGGGTGTTTCTATCGGCAGTGCGGTAGGCCGCTGATCAAAAGACGTCAAGGTGGCCGAGCGCTGCGCCACGGCCATCCGCACCCAACGCAAGACCTCCAAGCCTGCGCTCTGCTTCCCAACACTCAAAGAACGATGGGACAACATGAATTGCCATCTTTCACAATCTGCTTGCGCTCTTTACTAAGGGTTAAGGCAATCGCAGGGGCAAAGGCTCCCGCACACCACTCCATCGAGCGCGGTGGACGTGCGTGGTGGAGCAAAGGTGCATGTTCAAAGCGTTCCAAAATGCAGGGATCAAAGAACGGCTGAACGGCGGTGTCCCCGGCGTGGCAATAGCCGTTCTGCTGGGCACGCTTGCGGGCTTGCTGGTTATGATTTCCGGCATTGCCACTGTGCTGGGCGCTATAGTCGCCGGTGTTTTGTTCGGCGCACTGGCGCTGCTGTGGCAGCGGGTAAAAACCGTTGAGAAACGGCTCTCCTCCCGCCGCACCCAAGAAGAAGACCTGCTAGCGTTTGAGAAATCGGTAAACGCTCGTTTGGAAGGGTTCCAACGCAGTCTTGCCGACGAGCGCGAAGGCGTTGAAGCGGTGTTGGCCCAGGGTGAGACACGCATCGGAGCCGTGCGCGGTGAGCTTTCCAAGTTTGAACAAAGACTGGACGAGATGGCGAAAGATGTCGGACGGCTGTCCGATCAGGTCAATCCGCGTGGTGTTCCGATACCGCCGGAAGATGCAAGTTCCGCCCAAGTTCCGCCCATCGCCGTCGTCCCGCAAACACCGCAAGCCGTGAACATGAAGTCTGCCGTCGCCAATGACGGCCTGTCGATGCACCTGCAACCGATTGTCGATATCGCGCAACGCACACCGACCCTCTACGAGGCCTTCATGCGTGTGAGGTCTGCGCGGGGGCAATATCTGGATCAGCCGCAGTTTCAGAAGATGGCCAGTCAGGGTGGCCTGATGCCCACGATCAACAAAAAGGTGCTGTTCAGTTCTCTGCGGATGCTGCGCCGGTTGGGCGAAAAACAAATGCGTGCCGGGGTGTTGTGCCAGATTGACGGCCAATCGCTTTCCGACACGAAAGGCTTTCAAGAGATTGCGGCTCTGCTCAAGGCCTATGCCCACATGAACGATCTGATCGTCATTGAGGTAACCCAGCGCACGCTGAACGCGCTTAAAGATCGAGAGGCAGAACGGCTCTCATTGATCGCCGATCTAGGATACGCGCTTTCCTTGGGCCAGACGCAAGACGTGTCGTTTGATCCGCTCGCTCTTGCAGACCGGGGATTTCGATATGTCCGCGTGCCGACGACTATTTTGCTACACGCAGACATTGACGAGGGTGGCGGCCACACGTCCCGCGACCGGCTTTCCAGCGAGTTCGCCAATGCCAGCCTGACGCTGATCGCAAATGAGGTTGAGCGGGAGCAGGACGTGCTGCGTCTGATCGATTTGAATGTCACCTACGGCCAAGGCGCTTTGTTTGCACCGCCACGTCCGGTCAAATCTGATCTTTTGACCTCCCCGAGTTATGAAGCCGCTGATACGGCAGCCGCCAGTGCGGCCCGCTAAAAACGCACCTAGCTTAGGTTCAGATTGCCAAACAAAAAACCGCCCCGGTTGCCCGGGACGGTTTTTCGCTCGACCGTCGGTCGCCCGTTATTAAAGCGGGGTACCTATTTAGAGATCGCCAGTTCTGCGATCTTCTCAGCGATGTTTTCAAACGCATCCAACAGGGACTGCTTGTCACCAGCATCGTAGTAGAGTTTGAGCCCGCCTCCGGCTGGCGATGCACATTCCTCCAACATGGTCTTCACGCTTGAACCATTGCTCACATCGAAGGCGATTGAATAGACTTGGATACCGGCCGCTTTGGCATTGGTGCAGGTCTCGACGAGATGCTCGTCCATCGCCTTTTGCCAAGTAGAACTAGCATGGCTTGGGTTTCTGATCGCATCAAAGCCCTCAAAAATTCGGTTGCGCTTGTCCGTATGGCCGCTCTCGCCGTAACCAAAGGCACCGTAACCGGACTTGTTCAGGTTCTTACCATCGCCCCATGACGGGTAGACGTGGTTACCATCGGTCATGATGATGAGGATCTTTTTGTTGTCCTCTTCGGAGTACGACCGGCCGCGGGTGAATGGAGTGCCCGGAGAGAGTGTTCTCCAGCCCCAGCCAAACCCTTGCAGCACATTCGTAAAGCCGCTGGCACGCATATTGTTGATGGCCGTCAGCACCTGTGACCGCGAGTCTGTCAGATCCGTGATCGCCCGCGTCGTGCAGCCCGAGTTTGGACCGCCTTCGCTTGGGAAGCCGCTGCGGTTGCGGTTCACGTCATAGACACGTGGACTGTTGAAGTATTTCCACGTCCAGAACTGACGTTTGTGCTGATCCGTACCGGTGCCGGTGAACTGTTCGTCACGATAGTGTGGCCCTTGCGATGCGTCTGTATAGGGATAGTTGTGGCTGTCTTCGAGGTAGTTGTTGTCATAGTCCTCCTCGTAGATGCGGTTACCGTCCACCCAGGCTTGGGTCGTGCTGCCACCCTGCCATTGGCCGCGCCCACCATATTCGGCGCTGTAGTAATTGGCCGTCTGGCCGGACCAATGAGTTGTTTTTCTCCAACCATCGTTCCAACGCTTGCATCGCTTGTTGTTGCGCCAGCGCGTGCAATAGTATTGCGAGCCGGTGCTGACCGTGCCGATGTTTTTCTCGTATTGGTTGTCCCATTCGTCTGGGGTATCCGGGGCAAATGTTGGCACGAATAAAGTGTCCGGCTTGCTCGTTGTGGGAGTGTCATCCGTGGTGCTGTACGGGTGCGGACGCATTTCCACGCAGCCGCTCCAAGAAATGCGCAGATTGTCGTAAAGCGTCTGGCGGGTCAGCCAACGACCATTTTGATCCTTGAATCCGCCTGAAACGGCACGCGCATTGGGATCGTCTTCCCATTTCAGGTTTTCGTGGTGAATGGACGACTTACCCAACGTGTCCATCCAGGACGCGTTTTTGTTGTTTGAGCCAACGTTCACCGTGGCTGCAAAGGGCACCAGAGAGAATTGCACCGGTTTTGGCTTCAGGCTGGACGCCATGGAATCGTGCAAGGTGTTGACCATGTTGGCTGCCGCTTCCTTCAGCGTACCAATCTTGTTGTTGGAGCCCATGGAACCCGAGTTATCGAGCACGAGCGCGATTTCGACTGAATCGTTACCGCATTTCACGGTGGTGGCAGCGTTCAAGTTGGCGTGGTTTGGATCGCCAGAATCCTGAAATGCCTTGCGCACCCCATCAAAGAACATCGGGTGGCGCAGTTGAGCCGTCGCGGTCACACCCGTGGTCGTGCATTCGCCACCGTTGGTATCGATGGTGATGGCACCGGTGGAATTTTTAAGGTTGCCCAAGTTGGCGGCAAACATGCGTTCACCGGCGGCTTGCGCTTCGGCTGCAGTGCCGCCTTTGGAAAGCGTCTTTGCGGCGGCCAGTGCAGCGGCGTCCGTCGCGTTTTGGAAGTTCACACGGGCGCGATACATTTCCGCCACATCCACCGCAGCACCAACCGTCACCAGCAAGGGCGTCATGATGAGCGCGGTTGTGATGGCCACGTTGCCAGCGCGGTCGCGCATGAACGCTCCGAGCTTGGCAAGGTGAGAACGATAAGGTGATCCAGCTTTCGACCCCGCCTGCGCGTTCTTATGGCACGTCATTGTGGGGGGCGTCCCATTCAATGTCTTTTCCATCTTCATTCCCTTTTTGCTTCAATACCGCCCGGCCAAGAACGCAGATGGACTGCGCATACAATTCGGGCCGCATGTGAACCTCCAGTATCGAAGACAAGCGTTGAGGATGGCTTGAGAAGCTAAGTAAACGCCGTCTGAAAATGTGGTCGTAGACCCGGCTTGGCACGTTAAGCGGCTGGTAACCAAGCCGCCGCGACCTGTGCCGATGCGGGGCAAAAAGGCTGCTTTCGGCGTGCAGCCGTAAACAAGGTTGAACCGTGAAAGAACCGTTTTTCGCGACGCCATTGGCGAAGCGTTAACCTTTCAGACTCCTTAACAGCCGTTTACCGCCTCAAATCATCGCAATCGGCTGGACTTTGCGTTTCATACCGTTGACACGGGGGACACCTGTTCTTATCTCAACGCCGCTAGCACTCAGTTCGATGAGTGCTAACACCACATCCCAATCTTGAACGTGAAGCGCTGCAGTCCGCAAAACGGGGCGAGCGGCGCAAGAACAGGGTCTTAAGACATGGCTAAACTGAATTTCCGTCCGCTGCACGACCGCGTGGTTGTCCGCCGCGTGGAAGCCGACACCAAAACCGCTGGTGGCATCATCATTCCTGACAGCGCCCAGGAAAAACCCGCTGAAGGCGAAATCGTCTCCATCGGTTCCGGCGCACGCGACGAGAGCGGCAAACTGGTTCCATTGGACGTGAAAGCGGGCGACCGCATCTTGTTCGGCAAATGGTCCGGCACCGAAGTGAAGATCGGCGGCGAAGACCTGCTGATCATGAAAGAATCCGACATCATGGGCGTGATCGGCTAACCCTAGCCCGTTCCCTCAAGTCCATTTTCAAAGACAAGACTGCTCCCAATTTCAGGGGCAGAACAGGAGACCAATCATGGCTGCTAAAGAAGTAAAATTTGGTGCCGATGCGCGCGAGCGGATGCTGCGCGGCGTCGATATCCTCGCCAACGCTGTTAAAGTGACTTTGGGCCCAAAAGGCCGCAACGTCGTTCTCGACAAATCCTTTGGCGCGCCGCGCATCACCAAAGATGGTGTGTCCGTTGCCAAAGAAATCGAGCTTGAAGACAAGTTTGAAAACATGGGCGCACAGATGGTGCGTGAAGTTGCTTCCAAAACCAACGACATCGCTGGTGACGGTACAACAACTGCAACCGTGTTGGCTCAGGCCATCGTGCGCGAAGGCGTGAAAGCCGTTGCCGCAGGCATGAATCCGATGGATCTGAAGCGCGGCATCGACAGCGCTGTTGATGACGTTGTGGCTGCTCTCAAAAAGATGTCTAAAAAGATCAAGACGTCCGACGAAGTTGCGCAGGTCGGCACGATCTCCGCAAACGGCGAAGTTGAAATCGGATCGCGCATCGCGGAAGCCATGCAGCGCGTCGGCAATGAAGGCGTTATCACGGTTGAAGAAGCTAAGTCGCTGGAGTCCTCCCTCGACGTGGTGGAAGGCATGCAGTTCGACCGCGGCTACCTGTCCCCATACTTCGTGACCAACTCCGAAAAAATGCTCTGCGACCTGGATGATCCGTACATCCTGTTGCACGAGAAAAAGCTCACCTCCCTGCAAACCATGCTGCCCATTTTGGAAGCTGTTGTGCAGAGCGGCAAGCCGCTTCTCATCATCGCTGAAGACATTGAAGGCGAAGCGCTGGCGACCCTCGTGGTCAACAAATTGCGCGGTGGCCTGAAAGTCGCTGCTGTGAAAGCCCCAGGCTTCGGCGACCGTCGTAAAGCCATGCTGGAAGACATCGCCATCCTCACCGGTGGTCAGGTCATTTCCGAAGATCTCGGTATCAAGCTTGAAACCGTCACTCTTGATATGCTCGGCACCGCCAAGCGCGTTTCCATCTCCAAAGAGGAAACCACTGTTGTTGACGGCGCAGGCAAGAAAAAAGACGTGGAAGCCCGCGTTGCACAGATCAAACAGCAGATCGACGAAACAACCTCCGATTACGACCGTGAGAAACTGCAGGAACGTCTGGCGAAACTCGCTGGCGGTGTTGCCGTAATCTCCATCGGTGGTGCCACCGAAGTTGAAGTTAAAGAGAAGAAAGACCGCGTGGACGATGCGTTGAACGCAACCCGTGCCGCTGTTGAAGAGGGCATCGTGCCCGGTGGTGGCGTTGCGCTGCTGCGCGCTTCCGACAACATCAAAACTGCTGGCGACAACTCCGATCAGGACGCCGGTGTCAAAATCGTGCGCAGCGCGCTGCAGTCACCGATCCGTCAGATCGCGGCCAACGCGGGTGACGAAGGTTCTATCGTGGTCGGGAAGATCCTCGACTCCAAGAAAGAAACCTTCGGTTACAACGCACAGACCGGCGAGTATGGGGACATGATCTCCATGGGCATTATCGACCCGGTGAAGGTCGTACGTCACGCCTTGCAGGATGCAGCTTCCATCGCATCCTTGTTGATCACCACCGAAGCCATGGTGGCGGAAGCCCCGGCCAAAGAAGGCGCCGGTGGTGCACCAGCCATGCCTGACATGGGTGGCATGGGCGGTATGGGCGGCATGATGTAAATCAGCCGTTCTTAACCGAACAACCTTTGAAAGGCCGGGGCGAAAGCTCCGGCCTTTTTCGTTGGCCACATTACATTAAAGGTCATTACCGGAAGTGTTCCGGCAATCCAAACACAGAGTTCATAGCGCGCGCCCGCGATTGCGAAAAACGGCGACAACTTCCCTCTTTGCTTTTTGCGCATGGGCGTTATTGTTCATGCATGTCATTGCCCCGCGAACATGTTCGAGACGACTATCCACGGCCCGCAATTTGTGAGCCGTTCGAATATGTTGTCACCATCGACGTGGCAGACCGCACCATTGTTTTTGCAACCGGCGGCTACCGCGCCCTCGAGACTTACCACCCACCATCCTATTACCTGCCGATGGCGTCCGTTGCGGAAGGCATTTTACGGCCCAATCCCAAACGCACACTGTGCGAATGGAAAGGCGAAGCGTCCTATTTTGACGTTGTGGTGGGCGGACGCGTTTTGGAAGCGGCTGCGTGGACTTACCGCAATCCGACGCCGGACTTTGCGCCGATCAAAGATCATGTGGCGTTTTATGCCGAACCCATGGACCGCTGCACCGTTGCGGACGTTGTGGTGCAGCCGCAGGCCGGCAATTTTTATGGCGGCTGGGTGACCCCCAATCTGGAAGGCCCCATCAAAGGCGCGCCGGGGACTGTGCACTGGTAGAAATGGATTGAGGTGGCGGCATCCCGCCCCCTATCTGTCCCTTCGGGACATCTCCCCCGCGAGGGGGGAGAGACTAGCCAGCGGCACATTCAATTCTCTAATCGTAGTCAGTTGGCTGACCCAAAAATCCGCTCTCTCCCCTCGCGGGAGAGATGTCGGCGCAGCCGACAGATAGGGGGCGCAGTGCCAGCTACTTCAGCACCGCACCCAATTTTCCAACCACCTCATCGGCCAACGCTCTCGCATCCCCACTCCAATCGGAGCGGGTGCTTTCAATCAAATTCGCCTGGCTCTTCAAGATCACGCCATCGTCCAAGATCTTCAGCCGGTTGGCGCGAATGGTAGAGCCGGTGGAGGTGATGTCGACAATCGCATCCGCTGCACCGGACGCCGGTGCGCCCTCGGTGGCACCGAGGCTTTCGACGATCCGGTAGACGCCCACCCCGTGGTTGCGAAAATGGTTTTGCGTCAATTGGAAATATTTAGTGGCCACGCGCAACCGCCGCCCGTAGCGCGCCCGAAAATCTGCAGCCACATCATCAAGATCAGCCATGGTGGAGACATCCACCCACGCTTCGGGCACAGCCACTACAACATCCGCATGGCCAAAACCGAGCGCTTGCCGAAAGATGACCGTTTGATCGGCCTGTGGGATGTTTTCCCGCGCGAGGTCTTCGCCCGTCACGCCCAAATGCACAGCGCCGCGCGCCAGTTCACGGGTGATTTCGGAGGCTGATACGAACAGCACTTCAATGTCGTCACGCCCAACAATCTTGCTTTGATAGGCGCGGGTGTCCTTCGGCTCTTCGATCACCAAGCCTGCGTTTGCAAACACTGACAGCGTGTCCTGCTTGAGACGTCCTTTGGACGGGATTGCGATCTGCAAGGTCATGCGCTGCGCCCTCCTCCGCTCACAGCAGCTTGCACGCGGTCGAGCGACAATGAAAAGCCCACAGCCGGGATAGGGGTTGGACTGCCAAGCAGTGTGCAAAGCCGGTCATAGCGCCCGCCGCCGCCGAGCGAGAAGCCACCAATGGTCGCCTCAAAGACAAGCCCCGTATAATAATCGAGTTTCCTGCCGAAAGCCGCGCTGTAGGTGACCTGATGAAGCGCAGTCTTGCGACGGTCCAATCCGCCCAAGCGCTCGTCGAACCGCTTGATTGCCGCGTGCAAATCCAATCCTGCCCAGCCGGCAAAGACGGTCAAGTGTTCCGGCGCTTCCGCCAAGGGGCAATTCAGGTCCAAGAAGCCGGTGAGAATGCGGGCCGCCTCCGGCTCCAAGCGCAAATCTTCTTCCTGCGTCCGTTCGATCATGCGTCTGGCAATCGCCTCTGGAGAGCGGCCCGCCTTGGGTGCAACACCGGCGGCGGACAGTTCATTCGCCACCAGATTGATCAAACCCGCCTCGTCTCCAGCCAACGCCATCTTTCTTGCGGGATTGTCTGTGTCCCGCGCATCGTCATCCACGCTTGCGCGGTCTTCCATCAAGCGGGCCAGTTGGCCGTTTTCGCCGAAGGCGCGGCGCAAGCGGCGCGCCAGAGCGGCGGGCAGGTCCAGCGCTTTTACCACGGCGTCGAACAGGGCCTGATCCCCCAAAGTGGTTTGGGCATGATCGATACCAGCGACTTGCAGACTGCTTAAAAAGTCCGCCAGACATTGGGCATCCGCCGCCACTGTGACGGCATTTCCAAGGTCTTCGATGCCAACCTGTTCAAACTCGGTCCCGTCCGGGCGCGCTTGGCGAAACACAAGGCCACCACAGGCATAACGCGCCGCCGCATCGCCGGAGCGGATGTGATGCAAGCCGACAGGAATCGTAAACTCCGGGCGCAGGCACATGGGCGTGCCGTCCACCGCCTCGGTGATGAAAATGCGCCGCCGCAGGTCTTCGCCAGCCGTTTCCAAAAATGGATCGGCCGGTTGCAGCACGGGCACGTCAGCCACGTCCGGCGCGGTTTCGCGCAAGTGTGTAAGGAGGGTTTCAAGCATCAGCGTGGGTGCCTTTGAAGGCGCATCGCACCCCCCCCTCTGTCGTCTGCGACGACATCTCCCCCGCGAGGGGGGAGATTGGAAAGTCGGGTTGCCTCGATAATTGGAAGCAAGAGTCCGAACTCTCGGCTTGCTGACTCTCCTCCCTTGCGGGGGAGATGTCGGCTATGCTGACAGAGGGGGGGCGGGATGTTTACCATCACCCATCGTCCGCTTGGGCGGCCAGCACTTCGCGCACTTTGGCGACCATGTCCTCCACCTTCACCACCTGTTGAGCGGGTCGGGCGGCGCGCCACTCTTCGTTGTCGGTGATTTCAGCGGAGATGCGTTTGCCCTCGATTAGGTCCTTGATCTGCACTTCCCCCGCGGCTCGCTCTTCAGACCCTTGAATGATCGCAATGGGCGATCCGCGCCGATCGGCATATTGCAACTGCTTGCCAAACTGTTTGGGGTTGCCCTGATACATTTCCGCGCGGATGCCCGCACCGCGCAGGTCTTGTACCAGCTTCTGATACCCTGCCAGCGCCTCCATATCGCGGTCCATCACGCAGACGACGACGGGGCCTTTGACCGTATCGGCTTCCAGTTTGCCCAGGTTTTTCAGCGCCGACATGAGGCGAGACACGCCGATGGAGAAACCGGTGGCCGGAATGTCTTGGCCCGTAAAGCGCTTTACCAGTCCATCGTAACGACCACCGCCAGCGACAGAGCCGAAAGTGACGGTCTCGCCTTTTTCATTAGTGACGGGGAAGGTAAGTTCGCATTCATAAACAGCGCCGGTGTAATATTCGAGGCCGCGGACTACTGATGTATCAATTTTGACTCTTTCTTCCGAATAGCCTGCGGCAGTTAGCTGCTGCGAAATTTCGAGCAGCTCTTCAGCACCCCTGCGTGTGCTCTCAAAAATCGCTTCCCAAGTGATGGGTCCACTTTTTGGGTTCTCTCTCTGCGACAAACCTTTGTATTTGCCTTCAACGATTTCACTCAGGAAATCAGGCTGTTCAATAAAGTCTTTCAGGACCGCAATCTGCTCTACTGAGAGACCTGCGCCGGAGGTGAAGTCTCCACTCACATCCTTGCGCCCTTCGCTAAGGAGTTTCTCCACCTCGGACCATTCAAATTTGTCTCTTTTGTCGAGTGAACGCAGAACTATGAGCTTTTGCTCTTCGTCGGAGATAGCAATTCCTTCCATCACCCCGTCGAGCACTTTGCGATTGTTCACCCGGATGATGTAATCCCCACGCTTGATCCCAAGCGCTTCCATTGTATCCGCCATCATCATGCACATTTCGGCGTCTGCGGATGGGTTTGGTGCCCCCACCGTATCGGCGTCAAACTGCATGAATTGGCGGAAACGGCCTGGACCGGGCTTTTCGTTGCGGAACACATGGCCAGCGCGATAGGTGCGGTAGGGTGTCTGCAACGTGTTGATGTTCTGGGCGAAATGGCGGGCCAAGGGCGCTGTGAGATCGTAGCGGAGGCTCATCCACTGGTCGTCATCATCGGTGAGCGAAAACACGCCCTCGTTGGGGCGGTCCGTGTCGGGCAAGAATTTTCCCAGCGCGTCGGTATATTCGAACATCGGAGTTTCGACAGGGTCAAAACCGTAGCGCTCATAGACCTCTTTGATCTTGGCCATCATGGCTTCGGTGGCGCGAATGTCCGCCGCATCGCGATCCACAAAACCGCGCGGCTGGCGGGCCTTGAGACGCTGAGGTTTTTTCTTTTTTTCGGCCATGAAACGTGCGCTCAAGCGGGATGAGTGTGGTCGGGCGTTTCCCTATCGCGTGTAGACCCGTGCGGGCAAGGGCGACCTGGCTTTGTGTGCCTTGAGGTTAAGCGCATTTAGTTTCTGCGCCGTCGTTCACAACTCTCGCTATGCAAATCCGTCCCTACGGCCTAAGGCGTCGCGCATGCGTTTGTTCCTTCTCACCAGCCTCACCATGATCGCCTTTGCCGGCAATTCCGTGTTGGGGCGGTTGGCCTTGGCGGACGGGTCGATGGATGCAGCGAGCTACTCGTTCTTGCGCGTCGTGTCTGCGGTAGTTCTGCTGTTAGCGCTGGTGAAACTGCGTTACCCGGCGCGGTTCTCCAACATAAAACGCGAAAGCAACTGGGCCGCTGCCTTGGCCTTGTTTGGCTATGTGGCCGGATTTTCTTACGCATACCAAGCGTTGGATACGGGCATGGGCGCACTCATCCTGTTTAGTTGCGTGCAGGCGATGATGATCGGCTGGGGGTTATACAAGGGCGACCGTCCGGGCGTGCTGGAATGGCTCGGCATCGCCATGGCATTTGGTGCGTTCGTGTTCCTGATGTCGCCGGGTCTCACCGCGCCACCCTTGGTCGCCAGCGTGATCATGGGTTTGGCAGGCGTTGCCTGGGGTGTGTACTCGCTGCTGGGCAAACGGGCCACCAACCCGCTTTTGGCTACAACAGGAAATTTCACCCGCGTTGTGCCCATGGTGATCGCGCTGTCTCTGATCTCAGTTCTGGTTGTCGACACGTTCACCGTCACGCCCTTTGGCGTCACGATGGCTGTGCTGTCCGGTGCGGTTACGTCCGCTCTTGGCTACGCGCTTTGGTATCAGGTCTTGCCGCTGCTCACCGCTACCCGGGCCGCCATCGTTCAGTTGACCGTGCCCGTCTTGGCCACGTTCGGCGGCATCGTCTTTGCCGGAGAGGGGCTGACGTTGCGCTTTGCATTGTGTTCAGCCTTCATCTTGCTGGGCATCGCGCTGTCCGTGCTGGCAAAATCCAAGCGCAGCTAAGAGAAACTAACTTGGACGGCGGAACGCCCGACGAGCCTTTTCAACTTTTTCACGCCAAGGGCAGTCCTCGAAGTGATCGTTGACCAATCCCATGGCTTGCATGAACGCATAGCAGGTGGTGGGACCGACAAAACTCCATCCGCGTTTTTTCAGCTCCTTGGACATGCGGGTTGAAGCCTCTGTCTTCGTCAGCGCAGAGATGCTCTCGTAATCAGCCACCGCAGGACGGTTGAACGGCCCCGGTTCAAACGCCCAAAACCATGCACCGAGTGAGCCTTCCGCCTTTTCCATCTCGATGGCGCGTTTGGCATTGTTGATGGTGGATACGATCTTGCCGCGATGGCGGATGATGCCCGCATTGGTGACCAGACGTTCCACGTCTTCGTCGGTGTAGGCTGCGATGCGGTGGTAGTCGAAATCGTCAAACGCCTCGCGAAAATTCTCCCGCTTGCGCAAAATTGTCAGCCAAGACAGGCCGGACTGGAAGCCTTCCAGACATATTTTTTCAAACAAACGTTGATCATCGTCCTGCGGCATACCCCACTCAGTGTCGTGGTAATGGGCATAGTCGGGCTCATTTTCCTTACCAAAACATCGCCAAATCCCATCCGGCCCCGCAACCATGCCCTTTGGCGGTGCTCGATCAGGCGATGCTTGCGTGTCTTGATCTGCGCTGTCTCCGGTCATCGCGGGATCGGGCTTTCAGTTTGTGCGTTGGTGTGTGTGCGGAACACTGGTTTGTATGGCGCAATTGGTCAATCTTATCCAAAATGCGCCGTCAGCACGGCGCGAAACAACGTTGGAATCGGAACGGCCAAGTTGGGCAAGCGCAAGCACGGGGGACAGACTGCTGGCATGACACGCCATACCGCAACTTTGTTAGCCGTTTTGTGCCTCATCTCTTTCGCCTTGGCACCGCCTGCACGCGCCTTCGATGATCGAGCGGTGATCGACGGGTTCAACCGCACCGTGTTTGGTTCTGAGTATTTAGGAGACCGGTTTGCCCGCGCTTACGTGCGCAAGTTTACCCGGCCCGTGCGGTTTTACGTGCGCTCCCGAGTGGGCCGCGAGCCGATTGGCCAGGTGCATCAATTCATTTCGGAATTGCCAGGTTTAATCTGCAATCTGCGGGTGCAGCTGATGAGCAGCGTACGGTCGGCCAATTTTGTGGTTCATCTCGTCAGCCGCGCCCAATATGCCGACACTGTAAAACGCATCGTTCTGCGCAATCCAAACGCTCGAGTGCGGGGCAAATGCATGGTGCGATCCGTCTTTTCCAAAGGGGGCATCACGCGGTCAGACGCTGTGATCGTGGTGGACGAAGGTGCGGCGCTGTTTAGCCGCTGCATGACCGAAGAGATTTTGCAGGGTCTGGGGCCGCTCAACGATGACCCCACGCTGGTCGGCAGCATGTTTAACGACACGTCGCCCTATACCGAGTTTCGGCGGTTCGACCGGCTCATCCTCAATGCCTTGTACGATCCTCGGATTCGGGTCGGGGCCAGCCCCGGTACAGTCGCGCCGCTGCTGCCGATGGTCGTGCGGGACGTGAGAGCCCGTATTGAAGGCTAGGAATATAGCAACACCCCTCACCCTCATGCTTAACGCGATGTTGCGTTAACCAAACTCGTTCAGCCCTGTTTTACCACGCTAAAAGGTAAACAGGGTGTTTCAAGCCGTTTGGCAATTTGATTCATATTTTCGTCGCTTGGCAGGGGTGATGGTCGGCTCACTTGGTTTTTTGTTGTGAGTAGACGCCATGCGAGTTTTGACCTTTTTTAAGGGCGCGATCTGCGCCCTCGCCCTCGTGCCTTTTGCGCTGGGGGCACTGCATACGGGTGCAGCCGAAGCCGGTTCGCGCTACGGTACGCCGCCACCTTTGACATTGAGTTCCGATCTGACATCGCCGTGGACGCTTCAGTTGAAGCCGCGCAGTCATGCGTCGCGGGAAGCGAAACGGCGCGCCATGAGCCGCCGGAAGCGGGCTGCGCGGGTCATCCGTCGCAAGCAGGTAAAGCCGCTCCGTCGCTCGGGAGTTCGCTCCGGACTGCAGACCGCATCCATCACCCGGGGCAGCGCTGCGCTGCGCAAGTCTATCGCACCCAGCATCAAGGCGGATCTGCTGCCAACGACCGTCTATTGGGGTGGCAAAGAGCATCCGGGCACGATCATCGTCAATACGATTGAACGGCGCCTGTATCTGGTTCTGCAAGGTGGCCAAGCGCGGCGCTATGCGGTGGGCGTGGGCAAACCGGGCTTTGAGTGGGCCGGCACGCACAGGGTAACCCGCAAAGCCGAATGGCCTTCATGGACGCCACCAAAGTCCATGATCGCGCGCGAAAAGAAAAAAGGGCGCATCCTGCCGGCCTTCATGCCCGGTGGACCGAAAAACCCCATGGGTGCGCGCGCTCTGTATCTGGGTTCCAGCATTTATCGCATCCACGGCACGACCCAAAATTGGAGCATCGGGCAAGCCGTCTCTTCCGGCTGTATCCGCATGCGCAACCAAGACGTAATGGATCTCTATGATCGGGTGCCGGTGGGCGCGCGGGTTAAAGTGATCTAGTTTGAATCGTTCTCGTTTTCGAGCGGCCCGCCCCTGTGGCGGGCCGTTTTTCGACTCGGTGCGAGCCTCCACCTACCGCGTCCTTTCAGCGGAAAAGTGCGTTAATAACCGGGCAATCGGCGTCTAAAGCGATGCAAATGGGTCACATAGTTCATGTAACTGACCCGACACCAACGCGTGTCGGACCAAAGCTGCATTAAATTGCAAGACCAAACGTCGACACACACCTGCAGTGGGCGTAAGAAAATACCGGAAATACAGACAAGCAGGCACTTTCCCATGCGCCCGAACCTTTCACCGCTTACCCTCGCTCTCGCAGCTTCGACCGCGTTGATGGCCGCAACATTTGCGTCCTCGGCGCAGGCCGAGATGTCGATCTCCCTCTACGGTGGTGCAAATTTCTCTCCTCACTCCACCGTTGACTACGATTTCAACAACGGGACCTCCGGTAGCGATACTGTTGCCTGGGATGGCGAGTCTTTTGCATACCCCCCTTATTGGGGCGCACGTATCAGCTATTGGTTTGACGAAATGCCAGCGGTTGGTTTGGCTCTCGACTTTACCCACGCAAAGGTCAAAGCAGATCCACTGCCTGCGGACTTCAAGAAGTTGGAGTTCACTGACGGTATCAACTATCTGACGTTAAACGCCATGTACCGTCATGACATGGACAATGGTTGGACGCCCTATGTAGGAATCGGTGCAGGGTTGGCCATTCCGCACGTTGAAGTGACGGACATAGCGGAAACCACGCGCACGCTTGACTACCAAGTTACGGGTTTGGCCGCTCAAGCGATGGTGGGTGTCGATTATGCAATTACGGATAATTGGTCCGCGTTCGCCGAATACAAAATGACATACGGCGAAGTAGATGCCGAACTCGACGGTGGAGGCACGCTCAACACAGAGGTAATCTCCAACCAAGTGCTGTTCGGGATCACTTACAAACTGTTTTGATCAATAGCTTTCTGCGCTAGTGCGCTAGTGTCGCTTAAAAGTTTCTCTGGGGAAACATGGAACGGGTCTCGTGCTGGGCGAGGCCCGTTTTTGTTTGGGACGGAAGTTCTTGGTGAAACGCACAGGCAAGGATGCAACGCGGTGTTGTTCAGTACCAACATGGATACTGATCAGACTGGTTACTCCGCAGCTTCCAGCACGGGCTTATCATGATTGACCGCGGTGGGCACAAAAGCATCCAATTCTGCGGGTCGGCGTCCGCCATAGGCCCAGTTGAGCAGTTTCACTGTATGCAAAATGGGAATGCTGGTTCCGCTGCCGATCTGGGTTAGGCAGCCAATATTGCCGGCTGCAATGACGTCAGGTTGCGTGCGCTCAATATTGGCAACTTTGCGTGCTTTCAACTTCGCCGCGATCTCCGGCTGCATGATGTTGTAGGTGCCCGCCGATCCGCAGCACAGATGCCCTTCCGGAGGGTCTTTGACCGTGAAGCCTGCCGCCTTCAAAAGGTCCTTTGGCGCTGTCTTGACCTTCTGCCCGTGCTGCAAGGAGCACGCGGAATGGTAAGCAACCGTCATCTCCGGCTGGATGGCGGGAGCGGGCATTTCAAGCGTCGTGAGGTACTCACTTATATCCTTCGCAAGGGCTGAGACGCGCGCCGCTTTTTCGGCATAGTCCGGGTCGCGCTGCAACATGTGGCCGTAGTCTTTGATCGTCGTGCCGCAACCGGACGTGGTGATGACGATTGCATCCAAACCACCATTTTCGATTTCCCGGGTCCACACGTCCACCATGCGACGCGCCGCGTCATGGGCCTGATGTTCCCGACCCATGTGATGCACCAGCGAGCCGCAACAGGCTTCGCCCTGCGGCAGCACAACTTCCACATTGAGGCGGTTGAGCAGTTGGATGGTGGTGCGGTTGATATCGGCGTCCAGCACCGGTTGTGCACAGCCGGTCAACAAGGCTACCCGCCCGGCTTTTTCGCTGGTCCCTTCCGGCGCGAACGAGCCCGGCAATGTGTACGTATTCTTCCCGTCAACCGAGCCCGGCGCAAGACGCAACATGGCGGCCATGGGTTTTAGGGCAGAGACACTATCGAACAACCCCGCAAAGGGTTTGCCGAACTTGGATAAAGTAACCGCAGCGCGGAAGCGGCCCGGATAGGGCAAGACCATCGCCAACATGTTGCGGGTCAGGCGGTTGATAAGCGGTCGCTTATAGGTCTTCTCGATGTGGACACGCGCATGGTCCACCAAATGCATGTAATCCACCCCGGACGGGCATGTGGTCATGCAGGCAAGGCAAGACAGGCACCGGTCGATATGGGTGACGATTTGCGTGTCGGCATCCCGCCCGTTTTCCAGCATGTCTTTGATGAGATAGATGCGCCCGCGCGGGGAATCCAACTCATTGCCCAGTGTCACATAAGTTGGGCATGTCGCGGTGCAGAAGCCGCAATGTACGCATTTGCGCAGGATGGATTCGGCTTCTGCAGTCGCTGGGTCAGCCAGCTGCGCAATTGAGAAATTGGTTTGCATCGGGTCAGCCCATCCAGCCGGGATTGAGGCGGTTTGCCGGGTCAAAGCGAAGGCGGATCGCCTCGGAAAGCTTGGTCACTGCCGCATCCTGCGGATGAAACACCGGGGTCTTGGCGCGTTCTTCCACACTGGCGCGCACCAGTGTCGCGTGTCCAGCGCCGACTTGAGCAACAGCGTTCCGCACCTTTTGAGCCTCCGGATCACCGTCCATACGAAGCCAAACCAGACCTCCCTGCCAATCGTAAAAGGCGTCATCTATTCCCAATGCGGCCACCAGTTGGTGGCCGGCCATGGGGGCCACAGACACGCGCCAAACCGGCTTCATCGTGCCATCATCGAAGGGTTCCACATCGCGGATATCGCGCCATATCTGGCGGGATGCGCTGCCCTCTTGCACGGTCATCTCACCATGGGAGCGCAGGATGTCCATCAGTTTGCCTACGCGGATTTTGACGGAGTTTTCGAACCCTTCAATCCGCAACAAAGTCACTGAATGGCCGTCGAAAGCGCCGATCTTCGCGGCTGCCTTTGCGGGCAAATGGGCTGCGCCATTCACCTCGCAGGGTGTTGCCATAGCAGCAGCCATAGCAGTTGCGGCATCGCCCGCAGTAAGACCGTGAAGGACGAGCGTTTGTTCCGTTTCGACCTCGGGCACGACCTTGAAAGTAACTTCGCTCATCACACCCAACGTGCCCCAAGATCCGCAAAGCAGTTTCACAAGGTCGAGACCGGTAACGTTTTTCATCACCCGGCCACCGGTTTTTACAATGTCGCCGGTGCCGTTGACGAACCGCACACCCAAAAGGGAATCGCGCGCAGCACCGGTGACGATGCGGCGGGGGCCGGAAGCGTTGCTGGCGATTACTCCGCCGATGGTTGGAGCGCCTTTGGTGCCCAAGAGCGGGCGATAATCCATTGGTTCAAAGATCATGCGTTGCCGACCTTTGGCGAGTGCGGCTTCGATCTCGGCCATGGGGGTTCCCGCCTTGGCGATCATCACCATTTCAGCCGGCTCGTAGTCCACGATACCGGACAGTTTGGCGGTGGAGAGCACATGGTGCGGCTGCTTCACAGGCTTGCCAATGGGACGGGTGGCCCCGCCACGGATCACAAAAGGCAGGCCATCCAGACTGCCGTCTTGGAACAGGGCAGCGACCGCTTGTTCGTCAGTCGGCTCCAGCACGCTGGGCTTTACGAGGTCTGCGACGCTCATGCAGCCTGATCCACCGGCTGCGACGCGCCTTGGCGGTTGCCCCGCGCTTCGTAAGGGAAGACCTTGGCCGGGTTCATCACCCAGTCGGGATCAAACGCATCGCGCACGGCCATTTGCTGGTCCAGATCGGTCTGCGAATATTGGTAGAGCATCAGATCGCGCTTCTCGATGCCCACGCCGTGTTCGCCCGTCAGGCAACCACCGGCATCAACGCAAAGCTTTAACAGGTCCATACCGCAGGCCTCAGCCTTCTCGGCTTCCACCGGATCGTTGACATCATACAGAATGAGCGGGTGCATGTTGCCATCCCCCGCATGAAACACATTGGCCACGCGAAGGCCGTACTCGTTCACAATACGCGCGGTCTCTTTGAGGACATAGGGCAGTTTGCCCAGCGGCACCGTGCCGTCCATGCAGATATAGTCTGCGATGCGCCCGGTGGCACCAAAGGCGGATTTGCGCCCTTTCCAGATGAGTGCGGCCTCCGTCGCCGACTGGCTTTCTTTGACCACTTTTACGTCATGGCGGTTGGCGATTTCCACGATGCGGGCCAGCATATCGTCCATCTCAGCATCGGAACCCTCCACCTCGACTATGAGCAAAGCGTCCACGTCCATCGGGTAGCCGGCCTGCGCAAACGCTTCACAAATATCGATGGCCGGTTTGTCCATAAATTCGATTGCCACAGGGACAATGCCTGTGCCGATGATTTCTGCCACGCAAGCGCCCGCCGCTTCGGACGTATCGAAACCAAACAGAACCGGCCTTGCGCCCTCCGGCTTGGCCACCAGCCGCACCACGGCTTCGGTCATGATACCGAGTTGACCTTCGGAGCCACAGATGATGCCCAACAGATCGTAGCCGGCGGAATCCAACGCTTCGCCGCCCAGTTCCACCACTGTGCCGTCGATGAGCACTAACGTGACGCCCAGTAGATTGTTGGTGGTCACACCGTATTTGAGGCAATGGGCACCGCCGGAATTCATGGCGATGTTGCCACCAATGGAACAGGCCAGCTGCGAAGACGGATCGGGGGCATAAAAGAACCCTTCGCCGGATACCGCCTCCGAGATGGAAAGGTTGGTCGCTCCCGCTTGCACATTCAAAGTGCGGTTTTGGTAGTTGATGTCCATAATCTGCGCCATGCGAGACAGGCCGATGATCACCGCATCTTCCTGCGGGATCGCTCCGCCGGAAAGCGATGTCCCTGCGCCACGCGGTACGACCGGTACTTTTTGCTCCGCAAGATAACGCAGAACATTGGACACTTCTTGTGTCGTTTGAGGCAGCACCACGGCCATGGGTACGAAGCGGTAGGCGGTAAAGCCGTCGGTTTCAAAGGCACGCAGTTCATTTACGTCCGACACGACACCGTCCGGACCAAGAAGCGTTTTCAAATGTGAAATGTGCTCGTCACGGCGCGAAAGAACCGCAGCGTCCGGGCGGGGCATGGCGATACCGGTCATCGTAGGCTCCTCAACGATCTGGTTGGGCCGCTTTTCAAGGCATGCCCAATGGTCAAAAAAGTTTACCAATATTGCCGTGCAAAGCCAAGGCTGCCCCGCACGTCCTTGTATTGTGCAACCCAGACGCAAACCCGCTTTGCGCTGGCTGTCAAAGGCCAAGATCGCATTGATCTTAGGCTCAAAAAATTCGCGGCGGGTCTTTATAAGACCCGCCGCTTGAGGAGGAATGGCTTTTGTCTCGAAACGGGAGGAGGAATTTCGATGCCACGCGAACTTTATAAGCCAGAAGCGCAGTCAACAAATTGATCCGGATCAACAAACCAAACGAAAATACAGACTTTGAGACAGCACGTCCCGCATCCGGACCACCCGTTCGGTGCACCATGGTATCGGGCCGCCTAGCTCCCAAATCCATCTGGACAACATTATTGACCACATTGTTGACCGGCGGCGGCAAAGCTTTCTAGGTTCATGGCGTCCCTCGTGATCGAGTGAACCGTATTAAATGATCTTCACGCCCGTTGACCATGACAAAACCGCCCGCGAAGTGGAGCGGCAGATTGAAGCCCTGATCCTGCAAGGTGTGTTGCGCGTGGGAGATCGGTTGCCGGGAGAACGGGAACTGTCAAAATCGCTGGCGGTTTCCCGCCCGATCCTCAGGCAAGCCTTGTCGGCGCTGGAGGCGCGTGAACTGCTGGTGACCCGCCATGGCGGCGGCACGTTTGTGGCCGACGTGATCGGCTCCATGTTTGCCCCGCCCGTAGTGGAACTTATTGGCAGGGACAGCAGGGCCCGATCCGACTACCTTGAATATCGCCGTGAGATCGAGGCCGTTACGGCTGCCTTGGCCGCGCGCCGTGCCACCGACGCTGACCGCACCCTGCTGGAACGCATTGGCATGGAGATGAAAGCTGCCCATCTGGAGCAAGACCCCACCCGCGAGGGGCAGTTGGACGTTGAATTGCACAGCACCATCAGCGAATGCACGCACAACATTATGCTGTTGCACACAATGCGGGCCTGTTACCGGTTGTTATCCGACGAAGTGTTTTTCAACCGGGGCCTGATCTATGATGACGGCGTTGCGCGGGACAGTCTGCTGAGCCAGCACATGGATATCCTAAACGCCATTTTGGAAGGACGGGATACGGAAGCGGCGGAGGCCTCAGCCGCTCACATTAGCTTTATCATCGAGATGACCCATGAGGGCCTGCGCCGTGCGGACTGGCAGACAATTGCCGAAGTGCGGCTGGAACAACGGCGCGGGATTGTACGAGGTTAAGGCCGCCCAAGTGACAGGGGACTACTGTTAAAACAAAGAGCCCTGATCAATTTTCTCCGACTTGGCTTTTTTGGCAGGCTTGACCGTTTTAGGAGCCGATTGTTCGGACGGTGCGCCTGCTCTTTTGGCAGTTCCTTCCGCCAAACCTTGAGAGATGGCCGTAACCGTATTGTCGGCCAGTTGCGCACGAAACGACTTGCCAGACGGCAGGTCTTTTGTGCTTCGCAAGACAGTGCCCGTTTCATCCATCAAAATCGCGTAGCCACGCTCAAGCACGCCTTTGTGGCCAAGCGAATTTAAGAGCCGATCAGCGCGGTTGAAACGCAATTGAGACCGTTCCAACCCATCGTGCAGGCGCTGGGGTAGCAGCGTAAAAGCTCGGTTGAACCGATCCCGTTGGCGCAACAAGGGGCGGGCAATCATATCAATCCGCAGTCTGTTGGCCTGCGGTACCAACCGTTCTTGCGCACGGCGCATTGTGGCAGCCAGTGAATTGGCGTGGCGTTCGCTCCACGGTTGCAGCCCGCTGCGGGCACGATCCAGGCGTCGGGACAGCAGAGCAGGCGCGTGACGATTTTCGACCTGCGTGAGGCGGCTACGCGCCCGTTCCAGGCGCAGGCCATAGCTTCGATCAAACCGGCCAACGGCTTCGTCAAACTGTCGGCGGGGCATGGCCAACAGCGTGTCGGGTGTTTTCAATCCGCGCGCGGATGCGGCCAAAGCCGTGCGCCTGCGCTCCCCAAGCCTGCGCATGGCACCACGCATGCGGGCGGACAAATCGGCCAGTGTCGCTTCCAAGTCCGCTTTCACGGGCACCGCTTTTTCCGCTGCCGCTGTTGGCGTTGGCGCGCGCCAATCGGCGGCTAAATCAATCAAGGTCCAGTCGGTTTCGTGCCCCACAGCAGAGATTAAGGGAATGAACGAGTCCGCCGCAGCGCGCACCAGCGCCTCATCGTTAAAACCCCACAGGTCTTCCAGACTGCCGCCGCCGCGGGCAACGATGATGACATCGGGTTTTGGGATCGGACCGTCATCCGACAATTGGTTTAACTGGTAGATACCGTTGGCGACTTCGCGACCGCTCGTCTCTCCCTGCACCCGTACAGGCCACACCACGACATGGACCGGAAACCGGTCTGCAATGCGGTGCAGAATATCGCGAATGACGGCTCCTGTCGGCGATGTGACCACACCTACAACTTTGGGCATGAAGGGCAGTAGCTGCTTGCGCGCGTCCTCAAAAAGCCCTTCGGCCAGCAATTTTTTGCGCCGCTGCTCCAGCAACGCCATAAGTGCGCCGGCGCCGGCAGGTTCCAGGTTATCGATGACGATCTGGTATTTCGATGATCCGGGATAGGTGGTCAGTTTGCCCGACGCGATGACCTCCAAGCCTTCCTCGGGCATGTGAGCGAGTTTAGCCGCCTGCCCGCGCCAGATCACGGCTTCCAGACGCGCGCGCTCATCCTTGAGCGAAAAATAGCAATGGCCGGAAGAATGGGGACCGCGAAATCCTGAAATTTCACCCCGCACCCGCACATGGCCAAACGTATCTTCAACCGTCCGTTTGAGCTTGCCGGACAGTTCGGTGACGGTGACTTCCAAGGCGTTGGATTGGGCTGAATCAGGCATGGCTTCTTCTAACCGGTTGCGCGCCTTCCATCCATGCCCAATCCGGTTGCGCTAGGCCGGAACGGCGTTGGGCATTCTGGGTGGGTAAGCCACCATGTCGACGTCGACGGACTGCGCCATCTCTGCCCAGTCCGGGCTGGCCATAGAATTAAGCGACCGGCGAATGTGGCTCACCAGAGCCTCTGTCACGTCCGTTTTTTCGCGCAACCCACGCAGCAAACCGATTTCACAGTCGGGCAGTTTTGGGAAACCATCCCGTTGGCCCAGCACGCGCATGCCGGGACGCAGAGTGGATTCCGGTAAAACGGCCACCGCCAAACCGGATGTGACCGCAGCACCCACCACCGTAGCCGAATAGCTTGAGAACAAAAGCCTGTAGGCGATGCCCGCATCATCGAGAGACTTTAACGCCGCCTTGCGCCAGATACATTGCGGTGAGCCCAGAGCCAGCGGCACCGGCCTTTGGGTGTGGACCGTGTGGCGCGAAGACGTAACCCACAAAAGCGGTTCGGTGCGAATAAGCTCGGAGTGACGGGCGATCTCGTTGTGAGTGATGACCGCCATGTCCAACTCGCCCGACGCAATGCGCTTGTCCAAGCCGAAAGAGTTTTCGCAGATCACCGAGACTTCTACCAAGGGATTGGACTGGGAAAAGCCTGCCAAAATGGCGGGCAGATAGCGCTCCGCATAGTCGTCCGCTGTGCCGAGATACACGCTGCCCCGCAGGGCGCTGTCATCAAACGCCGCCAAAGCCTCCCGGGACTTCTCGACAATATCACGGGCATAGCCTGTGAGCCGATCCCCGTCCGGGCTGAGTTCAATGCCCCGCCCAACGCGCAGAAACAAGGGTTTGCCAATGGTTTCCTCCAGCCGCTTCATCTGCATGGAAACGGCCGATTGTGTCTTTGCGACTTGCTGGGCGGCCTGCGTGAAACTGCGCGTGTCCACAACGGCCAGGAAGGTTTGAAGCTGATCGATGTCGGGAAGGTACATGGGTCACTATTCATCACAATATCTGATTGATTGCATCAATAACATTCGTTTGTGTGATTATTCAAGAGGTGCCATCTACAAACCATCGAAGGGCACAGGACGATCCAAGTGATCACCGAAAGCCGCAAACCCGAAACGACCATCTTGAAAGGACATTCTCATGGCCGGTTATCAGCGTTCGCATTCAGCAAACCCAACCACTCGCATTCCTTCTCCCTTTCAGGTCGCCGTGGCAGCCTTAAAACGGATGGTGTCGAGCCACGCAAAACGAAAAGAACGGGCGCAGGTGAGCGCATTGCTCACCATGGACGAGCGCCAGCTGCTCGACATGGGCATCACACGCGACGACGTGCGCACAGCGCTCGCCACATCCGACACGCCATCAGCCGCGTTGCAAATCACAGCAACACGACGCCGCAACCGGATGGTGATTTAGAGGGCTGGTTGGGGCTCGAGTTCAAAAAAAGCCATCGGGCCCCCTCCCGACCCGGCTGCACGGCGACCCTCCCCACAAGGGTAGGGCTAGCTGCCGCCGCGGCCTTTACAAATTGTCAGATCTCGAAAGAGGTTGAAAAATCCCGCCCTCCTCCGTGGGTAAGGCGGGAAGCGATGTTGGCAAAAAACCGCCCTCCCTTATCGCGCAGGGCCGAGCAGTTGGTCGAACACATCACCGGTTGCGCGTTCGTAGTCGCTGCCCATCTGGGTGCCGGACTCCAGCATATCACCAAAAATGTCAGCCAAGCCCCCGCCCCTACCGGACGGTGCGCGTTGCGCAGACGGTTTGGGCGCATAGCCACCGGGTGCGCGGGCCGATGGCGCTCCGCCGCCCAAAAGTTCATCAAAGATACCGCCACCAGAGCGCCGCGGTTTTTGAGCCTGCCTTTGCGCTTGGCGACGCATTTTACTGCGTGGTGGCGGCATGATGGGATCATTGACAGGACGAGTGCGCCGCTGACGACGGGCGGGCGGGCCACCACCCAACATCTGTCCCAGCAAGTCTTCCAACCCGCCTGACTGAGTGGATGTGCGGCGTCTGGGTGCACGCCGACGCGTTTGTTGTTGCGCACCGCTTAAGGCACCGCCCGCAAGGCCCTCGATAATTTGTCCTAGAATGCCACCGCCTGCGGATTGGCCGAGTGCGCCGCCCAGAGCACCGCCCAGTCCACCGCCCCGGCTTTGCGATGAGCCGCCTCCAAGGGCACCGCCCAACACATCACCCAAAATGCTTCCCAAGCCGCCCGATTGGGACCCGCGTCCACCCGTTGCGCCCTTGAACAAGGACCCCATAACCATTGACGCAATTACCGGGAGCATCTGTTTCAGCAAGGAACTGCCAAGACCACTGCTGGCAGCCGCATGTTGCGCCACCTGCCGACTGACTTTTTTCTTTTGAAACAAGTGGCCAAGAATGCGCTGACCGTCCCGAACACCGTTGGGAGACACCGCCTGTGCCGGGTCCTTCGCATAGGCCCCGTGCCGCCCGCTGGCCAGAGCTTGCAGCAAAGCCGCTGTACCCTGAGGGGAAGAGGCGTTGCGCTTCAAGCCGGTGGAAAAGGCGGGCAGGAGCGCAGCCAATGCCGCGGAGGCCTCGTTGGGAGATATCCCGAATTGACGGGAAAGCTGCTGAATATTGTCCGGCGTTATGGTCAGTTGAGCGAGGTTCATGGGCGCGCCTTCAAGACTTGAGAGGTTCAACAAGCCATCGGTTGGCTTGTCCGCAAAGCCTAAGAAGTGACGCCTCCGGGAGCAAGGGTCGAGAGGGGCGGAACAAACTTACCAAGCCTCAATAGGCGTATTCTTCGAACACGTGATCGATGTCGCCGTCCCAATTGCTGTGGAACTGTTTGAGCAGCCGCTCAGCTTGGGTCTCGCCTAAAACCACCACTTCTTCCAACGGGGCCAAGAAGTTGCTCTCGTCCAACCCGGCGTCGTTCAATTGCGCACGCGCGATGAGACCGCGCTTTGAGATGGCCAGCGTGTCCCGCGCCAAGTCCAACACAGAGCGCTTACCGGCCGGGGCGTTGAGCGCTTGTGTTGGGACAGCATCCCGCATTTCGACCACGTCTTCGAAGCTCAGTTCATCGGCCAACACCTCGGCCTCATCCAAGGCGGCGGTGTCGTATAGGAGGCCCACCCAGAAAGCGGGCAGCGCGCAAATGCGCCGCCACGGGCCACCGTCCGCGCCACGCATTTCGAGGAATTTTTTCAAGCGCACGTCCGGGAAGAGTGTGCCCAAATGGTTGGTCCAGTCACCCTCGTTGGCCGTGTGGCCCTCAAAACCGTTTTCCATGAATTGGCGAAACGTCACCGAAGTGCAGTTCACGTAACCACCATCACGCAAGATGAAATACATAGGGCAATCCAGCGCCCAGTCGACATAGCGCTCAAACGTCAGATCGGGGTCCACCGTGAAGCGGTGCAGGCCCGCCCGTTGATTGTCCGTGTCGCGCCAAATGTCGGAGCGCCAGGACAACAGGCCGTTCGGCTTGCCGTCGGTAAAAGGAGATGACGCAAACAATGCGGCGGCCACCGATTGCAGTTTTGTGGACACGGCCATTTTGCGGCGCATATCGGTTTCACTCTCGAAGTCGAGATTAACCTGGATCGTGCACGTGCGGTGCATCATGTCTAAGCCTTGGGTGCCCACCGTTGGCATATACGCGCGCATGATGTCGTAGCGGGACTTGGGCATTTGAGGGGTCTCGGCAAAGGTCCATTTAGGGCTGCCGCCCAGCCCTAAAAAGCCCATGCCTAATTTGTCGGCGACCTTACGCACCTGCGCCAAATGGGCGTTGGATTCACGACAGGTCTCGTGAATTGTTTTAAGCGGTGCGCCGGACAGTTCAAACTGACCGCCAGGTTCCAGCGAAATCGCGCCACCGCCAGTTGTTGCCGCCAAACCAATGATATTGCCGGCATCGACAATCGGCTCCCAGCCGGTTGCCGCCTGCATGCCTTCCAGCAGGGCCTTGATCCCGCGATCCCCTTCATAGGGAACTGGCGAAAAATCGTCTTTGTAGAAGCCAAATTTCTCGTGTTCGGTACCGATGCGCCACTGAGACGGTGGTTTGCAGCCCGATTCGAGCGCGTCGACCAATTGCGCGCGGGTTTCAATCGGGGTTTCGTCGGTGGTGTCGCGGGCCATTCTTGATCTTCCAGGCGCCTGAATTGGCACCATCGCTAGCCGTCCGATGGCGGCGGGGCAAGATGGAAATCCGACCCATAAGACCAAGGACACGCATTGTGATCGCGCCAAGCTGGGCTCGACAGGTCGGGTTGCCCAATTGAACAGACGCTTCGGTGCAGGCTAAGACCAATCTCCAATGGCCATCTGCACAGCCGCCAAGGCGGCTACTGCTGCGGTATCAGCGCGCAGTATGCGGGGGCCTAGGGCTATGCGCGTGGACCTTGGATGGTCCATCAGCATGGCGCGCTCTTGCTGCGTGAAGCCGCCTTCGGGACCTATCAGCACTGAACAGACCGCATGGGAAGGCAAAGCGCTCAATGCATCTGCCGGATTGACCACGGGGGCACCTTCATCGCAAAAGATCACATGCGTTTCAGCCGACTGTGCCGCCATTGCTTCTTCCAGGATTTGCGGCTCAAGCAGGTTGGGCAGATTGATAACGCCACACTGTTCGCAGGCCTCCACCGTGTAGGCACGCATTTTTTCCATGTTCAGTTTGCGCATCTGGGTCCGCTGGGTCAGCACAGGTTGGAGCGTGCCCGCCCCCATCTCCACCGCCTTTTGGACCATGTATTCCAAACGTGCTTGCTTGAGTGGAGCAAACATGAGGCTGAGTGCCGGGACTGGCGTTTGCGGGCGGGTTTGCCGATCCACCATAAGATTACAGGCCTTGCGACCTTGCACCGAAACTTCGGCAACCCATTCTCCATCCCGTCCGTTAAACAGCAGGATCGGTGCACCATCACGCAGCCGCAGCACATTTAGAAGATAATTGGATTGGGCGCGGTCCGGTTCAACAACCGTTCCTACATCAAGTGTTTGGTCCACAAAAAGCCGATGGGTTCTGAAATCATAGTCCGGCATGGCAAAGAGCCTCAGAGCGCGTCAATGCTGGGGTGCCATTGCGGCTGATAACCCGCCTGCAGGCTGGCGATGATGGATGGAGGTGTGAGCACGTCGCAAACCTGAGCCGGCGCAATGTTCATGGTTTTTTGCACAGTGTCATAGCCGTGGATGGTCCAGAGAACAGGATTGCCACCGCGTTTGGCCAAAAACCGCCCCGCACTCGCTCCCTCGTTCGGCCCAGGCTCTTGGATCATCGCACCGTCTGGGAGGTCTCCCCATTCATAATGGTGAATGCGCTTGGCTCGCACTGTTTTGCGCTCGGCATGGAGTGTCCTGTTCATTTCGGGCGCGGTAGGTCGCGCGTCCATGGCGTGGGCCGTTTGCCAAGCCTCCGAAAAGCTGTTGGCGGCTTGACGCCGACACTCGTAGCACGGGCGGTGCCCTGCGGAGAGAGCGGTCACCTCGTCCAAGAAAAACAATTCCGTATATTTTCTCTTGTCCATCAGGGTGCGCTTGCGGCCCTTAAACTCTGTAAGACACGAAATCCATGCGCTGTGGGTCCAACGGGTGACGGGGTGGAGCGTGCGGGTGTGGTGATCGTGAATGATGCCGCGATTGCCCATGAAAAGACCTCGCATCCGCACGGCACGGATGGACCCGTCCGGAAACACTTTGTTTTGCAGCGGGTTTTGCAGCGGCGGCTTTTGCCCGTCTTTCATGTGTCTTCTATCCTCCTGCAACGCGCAAGCACTGTTGGGATTGCGCACTTTGTCTGCTTGGCAACACCGCGTCTTGGACGCTAAGTAGCCGCACCACGACAAGCAAGGGTGCCACCATGACCGCAATTGCCAGCAACGCTGATCTGCAAAAACTCGCCAAAAGACGAGTGCCACGGATGTTCTATGACTATGCGGATTCCGGCTCCTACACGGAAGGCACCTACCGCGAAAACACCAGCGCGTTTGAAAAATACAAATTGCGCCAACGCGTTGCAGTCAACATCGATGGTCGCACGTTGAAGACCAAAATGATCGGTCGCGACGTCTCCATGCCCGTGGCTCTCGCTCCCGTGGGCATGACCGGCATGCAACATGCCGATGGTGAGATCGCAGCTGCACGGGCCGCGGAGAAAGCGGGCATTCCTTTCACCCTGTCCACCATGAGCATTTGCTCCATTGAGGAAGTCGCTTCGGCGACGACAGCGCCGTTCTGGTTTCAGCTTTATGTCATGCGGGATCGGGGCTTTATCGAAAACCTGATCCAACGGGCTCACACGGCCAATTGCGATGCGCTGGTGCTGACGCTGGACCTGCAAATGCTAGCCCAGCGCCACAAGGACGTGAAGAACGGCCTTTCGGCCCCACCAAAACCGACCATCGCCAACATGATCAATCTGGCCACAAAGCCCCGCTGGGTGATGGGCATGCTGGGCACAAAAAATCGCACATTTGGCAACATTGTTGGTCACGCAACCGGTGTGGATAATATGTCCAGCCTTTCGGAGTGGACGCACAAACAGTTCGACCAATCGCTCGATTGGTCCTCCATCGACTGGATCAAATCGCGTTGGGACCGCAAATTGATCCTCAAGGGCATCAACGACGTGGAAGACGCCCGCATCGCCGCCGATATCGGTGCGGATGCGATCATTGTGTCTAACCACGGTGGCCGACAGTTGGACGGGGCAGCCGCATCCATCGACATGTTAGCGCGGATTGTGGACGCCGTGGGTGATCGCATCGAAGTGCATTTAGACAGCGGCATTCGCACTGGCCAAGACGTTTTCAAGGCCATGGCCATGGGCGCAAAGGGAACCTATGTCGGCCGCGCGTATATTTATGGGCTGGGTGCGATGGGCGAAGCGGGCGTGACCAAATCGCTTGAAATCATCGAAAGCGAATTGGACAAAACCATGGGCCTGTGCGGTGAGACCGACATCAACGAAGTCGGTCTTCACAACATGCTGGACTTTGACACCGTAACCAATCGTTAAGGCTTTTCTCAGCCGCTTGGGGATCCGTTCCCCAAGAGCGGGGATTTCACGCTCGCTTTTACACCTTTGTTACCGTTTGGGCGGGAAACTGGCGCAAAACCTCCTCCAAACGGTCCCTTCATGTCCAAAGACACTGCCGAAAAACAAGTTGCCCAGGGGGATCGTGACGCGCCCCGTTGGGATGAGGTTTCGGACACCAGTTGTACGGAACTGGCTAGCATGGATGAGGTTGCCTTGCGCGCTGAGGTGGAGCGGCTGACGCAGGAAGTGTCTGCGCTTAAAGCCTCACAGGCCAAACGACATTCGCGCCTACACCGTTTTGACCCCCACACCGGCTTGCCCAGCCGCGGGCAATTGCTGGAGCGGGGTTCGGCCGAGTTTCGCCGCGCAAAACGCTACCGCCATCATGTCAGCGTGCTCTTGGTGAGTGTGCGGGGGTTGGACACGATCGAAGCGCAGCATGGGGCGGAGACGACGGGCGCGATCTTCGCCGGTGTGGCGCAATTGTGCGAAAGCGTCTCGCGCACAGGCATTGATCTTATCGGCGTCTTCGACCGCCATGTGATTGGTATCGTCCTGCCGGAAACACGGCTTTCCGGCGCACTTGCTTTGGGAGATCGACTCAAAGAAGTGGCGGCCCGTGAACCGTTTCAGGTGAGCGAACACCAGGTGCGCCCGGCACTGAATGTCGCCGCAGATGCCGTCTTGCAAGATGATGAGGGTATTCAGGCCTGCCTCACCCGGGCGGTGAGCGCGATCAAAGCGTCGAACCAGTGACCAGAAGAGACGCCGCTCACGCGAACATCTGAAGCTGCTCAAACCTTGCTGAAATGGGGGATGGTACCGCTGGAGGGGTTCGAACCTTCGACCTCTGGTTCCACAAACCAGCGCTCTAACCAACTGAGCTACAGCGGCACACTATCCTACCGGGCCCAAAGTAGCCCGAACAGCGATGCCTTAAATCCAAAGCGGCGGGTGGGCAAGCCCATCAATCGAAAATGGGGCACTTTTGCTCCGCTGATTGCGGGCTCGTCCATTAACCCTCGTTGACCATTGAGCCCCGCAACCGGCATTTGCGTGTGGATTGTGTGGCGCAATCCCTGTATTTACCTTTCGTTAAGGAAATCTGCAGGCCCGCCTAGGGACTGGGGGACGACACACCGGACGCATTCAGCCCGAATTCGGTGGCTGTTTCACACGACCGGCACGGGCGCCGCCGCAATGCTGCAGACTGCAAGGTAAGTGAGTTCGCCATGGCGCAGGCGCAGTATCCCTATCTCGATTTGACGGTGCTGGATGATGTTCGAAACCACATCATCGCACCCAATGCAGCCTTGCTGTTTACACGCGATCTTTCGCACCTGCTTTGGGCAAATGGGGAGGGCGCATCGCTGATTGGCGCGGCCGCAGTCCGCCCGGCCATAGAAGGGGAGTTCACGCTCAACCCGGCTATGGAACGTCAGATTCGCACCGCTGCAGACAAGCTGGACAGCGACGATGATGCCAGTGCGATCATGCGGGTGCGGTCCGGCTTCAAGACCAGACTGGTGGGTTTCAACGTGCGGCTGATTGCTCTACCGGACGGTGCAAAAGGTGTGTTCCTGCTTACCGAGAGTCTGAGGCCCCGCACGCATCGGGAAGCCGACATGGCCAGCATCGCGGTGGAAGGGCTGGACGGATACAGCCACGCATCGGCGATCATTGGCGCGGATGGTCAAGTTCTGGCCGGTTCGCAGCATTTTGCGGATCTGGGCGTTCAAGAAAGCGATCTTGTCGCGCTGGTGCAGGAAGTCGCAACGGAAGAAGACCGGTTGGTCAAGCGACCCATCGAAACCACAAAAGGCACCATGCCGTCGGGTATCGCGCGGTTGAGCGAAGCACCCGCCAGCCACTTGCTGGTGATCGCCAGTACGAACCCGGCAGACGACAACGCAGTCTCCGCGCCACTTGCTGAACCGGCGGATGGCTTGGAAGACGACAGCGAAAGCAGTGCAAGCACATTGGGCTCAGCTGCTGCGGGCGTGGCTGCTATAGGTGCGGTGGCTGTTACGGCGCTGCGTGACGCGGACGCTTCCGAGGCTGACAGTGGTGAAGATGCCAAAGACGCTGCAGCGGCAAAGCCCGTGGGCGCGTTTTCCAACAAACGCGGGAAACTGCCCAACGGCGCTTTCAGCCGCTGGTACTACAACAATGCCGAAACATCGATAACAGAAGACGGCGCAGCAGTTGAGGGGGCCGATACCGACGACACTGTGACGGTAGAAGCGGCAGATGCAGCGCCGGTGGACGCCAGCGCCACGGATCAGCCGGAGTCAAGCGAGCATGAGCTAACCGAGCCAGTAACAACCGACGACAGCCCATCCGAAGACAAAGACGGCGCTGATCTGGGGACTGTCACAGCGGGCGTTATTGGTGGCGCTGTTGGCGCATTGGGCGGTGCAGGTGCAGCCGTGGCAACCGCATTGACGGGCTCGGAAGACGACAAGACGGATTACGAAGCCACGACCGCGGCGCAAAAACTGGCCACCGGCGGTTCGGCTATGGAGAACGACAGAGACGCCTCAACGCCCGTCTCACCCGCCCCACCCATCAGTGCAGATGAAGAGAGCGCCTTGCAAAAGGCTGGCCTGGTTCAAGACAACTTTTCGGATACTGACTTAGATCAGCCTGACGAGACGCTGACGGATACCGTTGAAAACGCCCCATCAGGCACGGCGCTGGGCAGTGGTGCGTTTGGATTTTCCGCTTCAGAGAAACCCACGCGGTTTGTATGGGAAATGGACGGGGCCGGTGTGTTCACATCGGTTTCGGACGAACTGGCGGACGCCGTTGGCCCCAAATCCGCGGACGTCAACGGGCTGAGCTGGGCAGAGGCGGCGCACCTGCGCGGGTTCAAAAATGGTGATGTTATCACCGGACTTTTGGAAAAAGGCGACACTTGGTCCGGCAAGACTGTGATGTGGCCAGTGGACGGCACAGAGTTGCGCGTGCCGGTCGATCTTGCTGGCCTGCCTTCCTATAACCGAGACCGGCAGTTCAACGGGTTCAACGGCTTTGGGCTGGTGCGCACCGCAGATGCGGTGGTGGACCCGGACGCGGTCGTGCCGGAAGACACCCGCTCATCCGACACGGATGACGGCTCAACGGCTGGCAGTGTTCTGACCCAGGTCGGGGCTGGTGCGGCCGCTCTTGGTGCCGGGGCATTAGCAGCCACCAGTTTGGGCGGGTCGGACGAGGAAGAGAATAGCTCCAGCGTGGAAGACAAGGTTGTCAATCTGCGCAACCGCCTGACGGAACGGGCTGAAAAAAGCGATGCTTTAGGAAAAGCAGGGCGGGACCTGTCGAGCGACGAACGCGAAGCGTTTGACGAGATAGCGGAAAAACTGTCGACGACTGACGCAACCGACAAGGGTGAAACCGGGAATACGACTGAAGAGGCGACCTCAAGCGCCGAAATCATTCCTTCCGCTTTTGTCGCACCTTCCAAAGCAGCCTTAGATGCTGAGACTGATCCCGACGGGATAGAGGCAGACGCGCCCGACACGTCTGGCGCGGGTCTTGCAGGCGCTGCCACGGCAGCGGCTGCAGGCGTGGGTGCAGCCGCACTTGGGACACTGTCCAACACATCATCCCAGAGCGATACAGCCGATCAAACGGATGACGGCACGGCCACCGAGACCGCGGGCAACACGGAGACGATGCGTACGCCCGTCCACGATGTGGACACGTCCATTCTGGCACGCTTGCCCATCCCTGTGCTGGTCTATCGCAAGGATGAATTGCTGTTTGGCAATGATGAGTTTTTCGATGTCACCGGTTATTCCGATCTGCAATCGCTGGCAAATTCCGGTGGAGTCGAAGCCCTGTTTGGCGCATCTTCCGCGTTGGAAGAATCGCAGCAGGCACAGATTTTCCATCGCAGCGGCGACCGTTTGCCCCTTCGTGCCCACATACAGCGCGTGCCATGGGATGAAGACAAGGCCATGTTGCTTACCCTGCGGGACGATGGCGGCTCGGATGGGCCAAATGATTCTGATGATGGTGACGACGATAACAGAGGTGATCTTACGCCCGACACGGGTGCTGACGATACTGGCGACACAGCATCGACTGAATCCGAATCTGATCAAAGCGACGCCCCAAAGAGTTCTTCTGAGGAAAACCGGCCTCGGCTGAGTCTGGTGGCTACCAATGGTGCAGCCGTGGCTGCAGGTGCCGCAAGCGCACTGGCTGCAACAAAACGGTCCACATCCGGTCTCGCCAAAAGTGCAGAAGAACCGGATCAAGCCTCGCTCGTACCGTTTGCCAATGAACGGGATGGCGGGAAGCGCAGCAGTTTCGAACAGACGCAAGTCGAGCGCTCGAAGGACACATCGGAAGAGCGGCGCTCAAAGTCTGGCGCAGGCGGCGCCTTTGGCGGGCTCGATGCAGAAGACCTGCGTGGCATTGTGGATACGGCGACGGACGGCGTGGTGATCGTCTCCAATGACGGCCACATCCGCGCCATGAACCGCTCTGCCGAAGCTCTGTTTGATTGCGAAGCGGAGAGCGTCAACGGACGGTTGATCACAGACTTGCTGGCACCGGAAAGCCATAGGTCCGCGATGGACTACCTGTCCGGCATGAACGGCACCGGTGTGGCAAGCTTGCTCAATGATGGTCGTGAAGTGATCGGGCGCACCAGCGGCGGCGGCTTGATACCCTTGTTTATGGCGTTTGGAAAATTGCAGAGCACCGACGCTTGCTGTGCCGTGCTGCGGGACATCACAAGCTGGAAAAAGGCCGAAGAAGAACTGCTCAGCGCCAAGGCGCTGGCGGAGAGTGCCAGCACCCAAAAGACCGAATTTTTGGCCACCATCAGCCACGAAATCCGCACACCGCTGAACGCAATCATCGGCTTCTCCGACATGATGGTGGAGGAGCGCTTCGGGCGCATTGATAACGACCGCTACCGTGGATACCTGCGCGATATCAGCCGGTCCGGAAACCATGTGCTGGAACTGATCAATGATCTTCTGGACATCTCCAAGATCGAAGCTGGCAAGATGGAATTGGAGTTCGACGCCTGCGACCTGAACACGCTGGTATCGGAGACCGTGGCGCTGACCCAACCGGAAGCCAACAAAGAACGGGTGATCATCCGCACGAGCCTTTCTGCCGTTGTGCCCAAAGTGGTGGCGGACCAACGCAGCTTGCGTCAGATTATTTTGAACCTCGTATCCAACAGCATCAAATTCACCAAATCCGGCGGACAAGTCATCGTCTCCACCGTCTATGACGAAGCCGGGGAAGTTGTATTGCGCGTGCGCGACACCGGGATCGGCATGAGCGAATTGGACCTTGCCCGTGCGCTGAAACCTTTTGAGCAGGTGGGACGTGACAGCGGTGCCAATGCGTCCACTGGCACGGGCCGCCCAAGCTCACGCGGTGGCGTTGGCAGCGGTGATGGCACAGGGCTTGGGCTACCCCTCACAAAAGCGATGGTGGAAGCCAACCGGGCCAGCTTTCACATTGAAAGCCAGCTGGACGAAGGCACGTTGGTGGAAATCCACTTCCCGTCACAGCGTGTACTCGCGGACCGCTAGCGGATCGCCAAAAGCGCCATTTGCGCTTGAGACGATCCACAGCTGCGGGAATGCAAAAAAGCCACGAATTTTTTATTCAGACGGCAAAAACGCAAAACTCCATTAAATCTGACACTTAAACTCCACTTTGGAATTAGAAGAATTCTAAGTTATTGTTTTTTCTACGCAATTGCTTGACCGCACCCAGTGCCTTGTCTAGCGATGCCCCGGTCAGCGCTGCTGATACCAATACATCCACTCCACATCCACTCCACGGGGCCTTTACCCCCGCAGGTTGAAGGAAACATCCATGACCTCCACTCCATCCACACGCAGATCGCGCTCACCACGTGGCTTTGCAGTTATCGCTGCCGTCTTGGCAATTGGCCAAACCACAGCCGCACCGGCCTTGGCCTCCGACGAGGTGAACATCTATTCCTACCGTCAGCAATTCCTGCTGCAGCCGCTTTTGGACGCGTTCACCGCGGAAACCGGCATCAAGACCAACGTTCTGTTTGCCAGCAAGGGTTTGGCACAACGCATCTCTTCGGAAGGTGCGAACTCTCCCGCCGATGTGTATATGACGGTGGATATTGGCCGCCTCGACGCTGCCCGCAAGCTTGGCATCACGCAGCCGCTGTCCAACGACACGGTCAACGCCAACATTCCGTCAACCTATCGCGACAGCGACGGCCACTGGTTTGGCCTCACCACAAGGGCGCGCATCGTTTATGCGTCCAAGGAGCGAGTGACGCAGGACACGATCAGCTACGAAGAACTGGCTGATCCAAAATGGAAGGGCAAGCTTTGCACCCGTTCCGGCCAGCACGTCTATTCGTTGGGTCTGATCGCCTTTGTGGTCGCACACAAGGGCGAAGCTGCTGCTGAAGAGTGGCTGGAGGGCGTCAAAGCCAACTTGGCGCGCAAGCCCAACGGCAATGACCGCGCCCAAGTTAAGGGCATCTACTCCGGCGAGTGCGATATCGCGCTGGGCAACACCTACTACATGGGCAAAATGGAAACGAACGAGAAAGACCCGGAACAAAAGGACTGGGCCGCTTCCGTCAAACTGCTGTTTCCAAACGCCGGCGACCGGGGCACACATGTGAACATTTCCGGCATGTCGCTGATGAAACACGCTCCC
>JBCBYZ010000165.1:0-5939 GCA_039815595.1 Pseudomonadota bacterium
CACATCGGGAACATCCGCACCGCATTGTACAATTGGCTGTTTGCGACACGTCAGGGAGGTACATTCGTTCTGCGGTTGGACGATACGGACACCGAACGGTCCACTCAGGCGTTTGCTGACGGCATTGTCGAGGATCTGAACTGGCTTGGCATCCAGCCCCATGAACAAGCCGCCCAGTCGAGCCGTTTTGTGCATTACGACAAAGCCGCCGATGCCCTCCGCGAAGCTGGCCTTCTGTATGCTTGCTATGAAACGCCGGACGAAATTGATCGCCGCCGCAAACGTTTGATGGCGCGGGGTCTGCCTCCGGTCTACGACCGGGCTGGTCTCAAGCTGACCGATGAGGCAAGGGCCGCGTTTGAAGCGGAAGGCCGCATACCGCACTGGCGCTTCTTGTTGCCCAATTTCACAGACGATCCATTGACCACCCAACGCAGCGAAGTGCATTGGAACGACGTGATGCGCGGCGAGCAGACGGTGGATTTGGCCTCCATGTCGGACCCGGTGCTTATCCGTGGTGACGGGACTTATCTCTACACTTTGCCATCGGTGGTCGATGACGGAAAAATGGGCATCAGTCACGTTATCCGTGGTGGAGACCATATCACCAACACTGGCGCTCAGATTGCGTTGTTTGAAGCGCTTGGCCTGACCCCGCCGGAGTTCGGTCACCACAATCTGTTGCAGGACGCCACGGGTGAAGGGCTGTCCAAGCGCAGTGGAGCACTGTCGATCGCGGGTCTTAGAGAGCAAGGCCTCGATCCCATGACGGTCAACACAATGGCAGTGCTGATCGGGACGGGACAGTCGGTGGAAGCGTGCCAGACGATGGTGGAACTGGGTGAGAAATTTGATCCTTCAAAAGTCTCCAAGAGCGATGCAAAATTCGATCCTGCCGATTTGAAAGCGTTGAACGAACGGCTGCTGCACGCGCGAGATTACACATTGGCTAAGGCTGATCTTGAAGCTCTGGACGCTGATCTTGGAGAGGCGTTTTGGCTCTGCGTGAGGCCCAACCTCTCTATCATGACAGATGTTACCCTGTGGCGTGATGTGGTGAACGGCTCCTTTGAAGCCCAAAGTGTTGCCGATGAGGACAAAGAGTATGTGTCTGCCGCGCTTGAAGCTTTGCCGAACGCGCCATGGCCGGAAGATGTGTGGTCGCAGTGGACGTCTGCCTTGAAAGCCGAAACTGGACGCAAGGGACGGGCGCTTTTTATGCCCTTGCGCATCGCGTTGACGGGACAGCAACACGGCCCGGATATGGCAGCATTTTTGCCGCTTATCGGGTTGGAAGAAACGCGTCGCCGATTATCCTAACCCGTCTGTTGGATAGCGTGTTTTCGTCAGCCGGAATGATCGTATCATCCTGCGCGACTTGCAAAGGCTGATCGTGCTCGCTTCGCTTTGGTGTAGGATAAGCCGGGGTTCCATCGCGCCAAGATGGAAACCGCGCCGGATCGGGCCGTTTGGCCAGTCCGCCGGTTCGACCTTTGGGACGCACGCTCATCAAAGGCAGATCCGTTGCTTCGCGCCGCACGGTGCGGTGGTTACACACACAGGAGCGGTCGAAACGCTCCTTAAAGGCGAAGGCTGTTGGCAGACTTTCATAGGGCGTGCCGTCCACCGTCGATACCATGGCTTTGGGCTCTGCGTTTCCGATCGGCTGCACAAAAAGCTGGGTGTCGGTGCCCGGACACATGTTAGCGCAGGCCTCCGTGTCTTTTTCGAGCGATGTCTTGCGTGTCGAGAAGCTCACCGGGAAGTAATAGCCGTCGCAGGTGCGCACGCACATGGTCCGCATTCTGCCTCTTAGGCTGACCGTTCTGGTTCTCTCGTCCATTGTCGGAGTCGCTTTGGCTTTGCGGTTTTGATTGCCAAACACTTGCTCTGCGATGCTTCTGCGTCCCTTAAACTCGCAACCGGCGCGCCGCATTGCACGACGGATCCGGCGCCGTTCACGTTTGCTCACGCGCCCTGACGAACGGCTGGCGGATCGCTGCAGGCGTTTGAGATTCTTTTGCATCTTGGCCATGGTGGTGCGCAAGCGCGGACAAGATCTGTTGCCATCGCGATTGAACAAAGATGGTCTCGACGAGCAGCTGTTGGAACGCATGACGCGCTTCATCTTGGCCAGCTGCCGAGACTGTTCGACGACTGCATTGGCATATCGATTTGAACCGTTGCCACCGCTGTTGAGTTTTGCGGCTAACCGTTCACATGTGCGCGCGTTCGCCTGTGCATCTGCCGGTACTGTTGCAAGAACAGCGAGCACGGCAAAGGCGGACAAGCCCGATTTGTAGCCCCAAGAGAAGGCTCGAAAAGCGTTGGTTGGACGCAAAACACAGTTCCCAACGGGTGAGCAGAAGCGACAAGAGCCGAACATCGGCGTTGCACTCAATAAATTGCGGGCACCCTAACACGGGTCTTTTTACAAGCCGTAAACCTGCAGGCTGGAGTTCGTAAGCGAGTTCAGCAAAAGCATCCATTGACGGCACGCCGAGCGCTTGCCACTGAACGAGCGTCAATTAAATCCGAGTCTGCCGCATGACTGACCATCAAAACATGCCCCTGCCCACTATCACCGACATCCACGCGGCTGCAGAGACAATCAAACCGTATGCGGTCCGCACTCCCTTGATCACGTCACCGGTGCTGGACAAATTGACCGGAGGTCAGGTGTTTTTGAAGGCAGAAAACCTGCAGCGGACAGGCAGTTTCAAGTTTCGGGGCGGATTCAACGCTGTCAGCAACTTGCCAGAAAGCGCCCGTGCGGGTGGCGTTTATGCCTGCTCATCCGGGAATCACGCGCAGGGCGTTGCCGATGCAGCGGCGCTGCACGGAATGGCCGCGACCATCGTCATGCCTTCTGATGCGCCTGAGATGAAAAAAGAGCGGACCAAACGTCTGGGCGCACGGGTGGTGGAATATGACCGCTACACCGAAGACCGGGACGCGATTGCCGCAAAACTGGCGGCGGAGACCGGCGGCAGCATTATCCATCCATATGAAACGTTTCATGTCATTGCCGGGCAGGGCACGGTTGGTCTCGAGGCCGCATCGGACATCGCGGCGATGGGGCACAGGATTGACCGCGTCCTGGTCTGTGCCGGTGGCGGGGGGTTGATGGCGGGGGTTTTGCTAGCTGTTCGCGATGTTTTTCCTGAAGCACGTATCCATCCGGTGGAGCCGGAAGGTCATGACGATCAACGCCGGTCCCACGCCGAGGGGCATCGCGTAGGCGGCAACCAAGGTGGCCCCAGCATTTGCGATGCAATTGTGACCCCCATGCCCGGCGCAGCCTCATTCGCAATCTGCAAAGGTCAGTTGGAGAAAGGGCTTTGCGTCTCGGACGAAGAAGCGCTTGCGGCGGTCGCTTTCGCTTGGCGGGAGTTGAAACTGGTCGTGGAACCGGGCGGGGCGGTCACGCTTGCAGCCTTGCTTACAGGAAAGGTTGACGTCGCTGGAGAAACGGTGGTCGCCACGCTTTCTGGCGGCAATATCGACCCGGACATGATGGTGCGGGCTCTTTCCTGATCACCGCTACACGTTTCTTGGCCGACTTGATGGGGTGCAAGGTGGGTCAAACATCACTGGATGACACTCCTTTAACGTGCCAGTCTGTCACCGTTGGACTAGCCTAGAGCGCTTAATGTCTACGCGAACAGTCCAAACTGTCCGGCGGATAAATAGGTTAGGGTTTGCAAACAGATCGCAATACGATGTCCGAGCCCGCTTCGGCGAGCCTTGCTGACTTTGAGGTCATCAAGGACAGCGAAGTCTGGCGAATCGTGGCTAGCGGCTCGTGGACCATGGCGCATATCGACATTGCCGATACCAAATTGCGCGAACTGGAGACCGAGTCATTTCCCGGTATCCTGTTCGATACCAATTCCGTGTTTCAGCTCGACACGTCCGGCGCATGGCTTGTGGAGCGGTTGCGGAGAGCCGCGCAAGCGCAAGGGGCCACTTTCCAGCACATCGACGGAGAGGTTCGCCACACGCGACTCACCGATGTGGTGCGCGAGGACGAGGCGGACACATCCCCCGTATTGCTGGAAAAACCCCGCCTAAACCCAATCGAGCAGATTGGCCGCATTATGAGCGGTGCAGGAGCCGACTTTCTCACCGCCTGTTATTTGATCGGCGCGTCCATCCAAGGGGCGCAAATGAAGCGCGGGCACCGTGGGTCGGTGCGCATCAATGCGGTGATCAACCAGATGGATCACATGGGCGTGCGGGCTATTCCCGTAATCTTCGTGATGTCCTTTTTAGTTGGCGCGATCATCGCACAGCAGGGTGCTTTCCAATTGTCGCGCTTTGGTGCCGAACTGCTGACGGTCAATCTAGTCGGCATTCTGCATCTGCGTGAAATCGGTGTGTTGATCACCGCTATCATGGTGGCTGGTCGTACGGGCAGCGCGATTACTGCAGAGCTTGGCACCATGAAAATGCGTGAGGAGATCGACGCACTGCAAGTTATGGGTTTGAACCCCGTTGGGGTGCTCATATTCCCGCGGCTTCTGGCCTTGATTATCGTTATGCCCATCCTCACGCTGTTGTCGGATGGGGCCGGTCTGTTAGGCGCGATGGTGGTCTGCGCACTCTATCTGGGCATTACGCCAGACCAGTTTATCAACGCCCTGGAAGTGGGTATTGGCTCACGCCATGTGTTCATCGGCTTGGTTAAAGCGCCGTTTATGGCGTTGGTGATTGGCCTTGTGGCTGCTGTGGAAGGCAGCAAAGTCGGGGGCAGCGCGGAATCCTTGGGACAGCGCACCACGGCCTCGGTGGTAAAGGGCATTTTTCTTGTCATATTGATGGATGGTTTGTTTGCCATCTTCTTTGCTGCCCTCGGGTACTAGGCTGGCCGTTTGAGGTTTAAGAGAACCAAGACATGAATGGGGTAGGTCGCGTATTTTGTCTGTAGAAGCCATCTCAGAGACGGAAGAAGCTCACCGTCCGTCATCACATGCGGATGGGGACGTCATCTTGGCGGCGCGCGGCATCAAGGTCGCTTTTGGCCCCATTGAGGTGCTCAAAGGGATCGATCTTGATGTTTATCGAGGCGAAATTCTGGGTTTCGTGGGCGGCTCCGGTTCAGGCAAGTCCGTGTTGATGCGCACGCTGCTGGGTTTGATCAAAAAATCGGCTGGAGACGTGACCCTGTTCGGTGTCGATTATTACGGCACCAACGCGCAAAAACGCATTTCGATTGATCGGCGCATGGGCGTGCTTTTTCAGCATGGCGCGCTGTTTTCCTCACTCACCGTACGCGAAAACATCCAGGTTCCCATGCGCGAGTACTATCAGCTCAGCCAAAAACTGATGGATGAGTTGGCGGATGTGAAGCTGGATCTGGTGGGTCTACCGGTAGAGGCGGGTGACAAATTCCCCTCCGAGTTGTCCGGTGGGATGATCAAGCGGGCCGCTCTTGCCCGAGCCTTGGCGCTCGATCCCGAGCTTGTGTTTTTGGACGAGCCAACATCCGGGCTGGACCCTATTGGCGCGGCTGAGTTTGACCAATTGTTGCGGTCGTTGCGAGATAGCCTTGGTCTCACCGTCTACATGGTGACGCACGATCTCGATAGTCTGTTGAGCGTGTGCGACCGGGTGGCTGTACTGCGTAAGGGTAAAATTCTGGCCGCCGGGCCACTGGAAGACATTATGTCGGTCGATGATCCGTGGGTGCAATCGTATTTCCATGGGGAGCGCGCACGCGGTGTAAAGCGGGATGCCCAACATGGGGAAGCGCACAGCGCCACCATGGCCAACGGCCCGGATGCGAGGTAAGAGGCTGCCATGGAAACCCGCGCCAATTACATTGCTGTTGGACTGCTCACGCTGGCCGCCCTGGCAGGCGCATTGCTGATGGTCTGGTGGATGGGCATATATGGTGGCAATGATGATCAAGTGCCGCTCGACGTGCGTGTCAAAGG
>JBCBYZ010000064.1:0-18431 GCA_039815595.1 Pseudomonadota bacterium
ATCATGCGCATGATCGGCGGTATGATCATGATCGTGACTATGCCCGTGGTCATGATCATGTGAATGATCGTGCGGGGCATGGCTGTGCAGCGGCGTCCAAGGCAGGTCGTGCTGTTTGCAAAACGCTTCGTCGCGGCACGATGCATCGCAATCGCCATTACAGGGGCAATTTTCCAGCCCACCCCCTATACCTTCCACGTGGTAGTGATGGCTTTCCTGTGCCAGCCCAACCTGATCTTCAAAGCCCAAAACCTGCGCGCGATATTTGCACATCTGGCAATTCATGACGTTCTGGCCGGCATCGATTTCGTTCACCCGGTCCACAAAAGTCGACAGCACCAATTCATGATCGTTGAGGTAGCCGGCCTTCAAAAACTCAATATCGGGATGGCGCTGCGCCACTTGATCGGTGAACGAGAAAATCCGCTTAACCAGCACGCCGGTGAACAAAAAATACGGGAACACGATGACCCGTTTGTAGCCAAGCTTTGCCGCATGTTCGAGGCCCGGCTCCACCAGCGGGAAGGTCACTCCCGAATAGCAAACTTCGCCCCAGCCAAAGCCAAAGCCTTCCCACAACATCCGCATGATCTTGGAGACATTGGAATTGGCATCCGGATCGGAAGACCCACGCCCCACCACCATCAGCAACGTCTCGTGCAACGGCACGTCGCTATCGGAAGCGTCGATGGCTTCTTGAATGCGCCCGGCAGCCGCGCGGATCATCTTCAGATCAACCCCAAGCTCGCGACCGTATCGAATAGTCACACCGGGATGCTGCGCCTGATACGTGTTGAGCACAGACGGGATATCATTTTTGGCATGACCGGCGGCAAACAACATGCCCGGCACAGCCAAAATATCGGTGCAACCCTGCTCTACCAGCTTATCGAGACTGTGGCTGATGACAGGATTGGCAAACTCCAAATACCCATATTCGACAGGCGCATCGCCAAACCGGCCCTTAAGACCTTCCGACAGTTTGGAGAACTCTTTCATGGCGTTTTGGTTGCGGCTGCCGTGGCCGCAGATCATCACGCCGCGTTTGCCGCCCATTGCCGGTGTTGCGCCGCTCATGCCGTCTCTCCCTCTAGCCCATCTTCCACGCCTTGGGCGTCTTCATTTTCCAGATCGGCGCTGTCCTGAGCATCATCCTTGCTCTTGCGTCCACGAGCCAGCCAAGCAGCCAAGGCAGCAGCCCCCATGCCTGCGCCGATGGCGATCCAATGCCCGTGACCGGCCACTTCGCCCACATGACCCCAATGGGCGTAAGCGGGTTGGGCAAGTGCCACACAACCAAAAACAAAACCGGGAAACCTAAAGCGCACCACGGCAACCTCCTGCATAAAACAACATAGCGAAGGCACCAAAGACCGCACACCCGCAAGAGGGCACGCGCTCAGCGCGAAGGACAGTCTTGGACTTGGTCCCCGACATGGGTCGACCGCACCAAAATAGCTTTCAGCCCTGTATGGGCACCATCTGCACCGTGGGTAAGGCATTCACCGAACCAACACAAACCCGCAGACGAAGCCGATGGGAGGATTTGCGACATGGGCTGTGGAGAGGAGACCACCGACACTTGCAAGCATCATTTTGAGAATCGTTTTAGCATCCGCTCCAAATCATCAACGAACTGTTCCTGCCGCTTGCTGCTGAGCTGCTTTAACATGTCTCGGCAGTTTTTGAGATCTTGGGAACGGATAGACCCGATGATGTCGGCCCCTTTCTGTGTCAAACTCAAAGCAACCGCTCGCTTGTCGATTGCATGGGGGGCCTTGTGCACCAAATTCCCAGCAATCAGGCGATCAAGAACTGATTTCATAGTGGTGCCTTGCACCCCAAAATAGATGGCTAACTCTTTGATCATCATTCCCGGTTGATTCAGCAAGACACCCAGAACCTGCCGTTCCAAAACCGACAGTTTCAACCACTCGGCTTCGACACTCGTGTATTGCCCGCCCACGTACAACTGTCTCAGTAGTCCGCGAATGGCCTCGGCTAAGCGTTCTTCCATTTCGACTTGTTCAGCACCGCTCACCTTTTCAAATCTCCACGCTTGTTTACAACGTATTTCATTCTATATAGGCTGAAAATCAATGTAATTTGACCTGATCATCAAAGGCCTTCACACATGACAAAATTCCGTATCCTTCTCGTTTTGCTCGCCTTGTTGGCGATCCCCTTAAGCACACTATTTCTTCAAACGCCGGGACCGGCAGACCCTACAATGCCTCCGGCCCTTCTCAGCGCCAACCAGTACTACACCCATACCACCGAGAGAGAGGTCAAAGCACCACGCCTGCAGGTAAAAAAATGGCTTGAGCAGCGCAGACTTGTGAGTTTCATGGAACCTACAGAGGGTTTACCATCCGTAGTTTCAACCACCCCAATCTCGGGCAACTGGGGTGAAAACGGTGCGTTGCGGTATGCCAACCTTGATGACGGCAACACCGCAATCGATCTGATAATCGAAAACCGTGATCCAGACCTGTTCCACTATCAGGTGTTTGGCTTCACAGCTCCTTCGCGCTTCGTGATAAACCACATCCAAGGTCGGCTTGAATACAGCCAAAACTCCGACGGTGTAACGACCATCAATTGGACCTACGCCATCGCTCCCAATGGTTTACTGACAGGTCCGGTGGCAGGTTACGTGCTCCGCAACACCATAATGCCTTTCATGGAAGCTACCATGGATAGAATGGCCACCGCCGCCAATGCGGAACTTTCTGGAAAAACACAGGCGGACGATTGAACTGCAACCGCACTATCATTTTTCCGATGACGGCACAGTTTCAGACCTTCAACAACCGCCGAACGTGATCAATCACCGTTGATTCTGCCGGGTGCAGGATTCCGTCTGCCATGGCGAGCATTTGCAGGTGTTTGATGACGCTTTTGCGTTCCGCCTCGTCCAACTCGCGGTTGAGCACGATGGTGAATGAAAACAGCCCGGCGGTGGTTTCGTCGCTTTCCTGCGCATCGGTTTCCAACCCTGCAACTTGATCATCACTCATGCCAAAACGCGATTGGAGCAGCCGGCGCATGCGATGGCGTTCCATCGCGGTGATTTCCCCATCGGCGGCGATAAGATGATAAAACAGGGATGCGATGCACAGGCGCACGGTATCGCTGGAAAAGCCGGTATCGTCCCCCTCCGCGTCGGCCTCCAACCAATCCATCACCCGGTCAAACATGTTACGGGCCCCACTTCCAACAATCGATCGCTTGTCGCTCAAAACCCGTCCGTCCCGCGCAGCGCAGTCGCGTTTCGCTACAGAAGCGCACGCACTTTGTCTGGATCGTAGCCAAGCGCTTTCGCAATACGGCCGATCATTTCCACCTCGTTTGCGTGCACTTTCATGTCCGCGCGGGCCATGGCCATGACGTTGCCAAGCACCTGCTGCTTGCGCTCATCTGGCATGAACTCAAACATCTTGGCCGCCTGCTGACCGGACGTCTCATAGCCCACGTCGCGCAGAAACTTGATCACGTCCGATACGTCTTCTTCCGGAATACCGAACGCGCTGCCGCACAGGCTCTTAAACAGCGTCATCTCCGCAGGAGACAGTTCCCCGTCTGCAAACATCATCCGCACAAGAAGCAGCATTTCAGAGGTCAACTGCGGATCATCCGCCACCATCTGGACGGATGACTTCTTGTTCAAAAACTCGCTGATCGCATCAAGAACCCGCATGTCATTCTCCCCTGCACCCAATTTCCTGCACGCAATACAAAGGCCCAAAGCCCGACTCGTCGTCTACGGCAACCAGACGCAGAGCGTGACCTAAGGACGGAAGCAAGGCAAGACAGACCGACCCGCGTCGGCGCATGGAGCGCGAAATGGGCTGCACGTACGAAAGATTGAAACCTTAAAACTCGATTCCCACCTGCGCCTTCACGCCATCACGGAACGGATGTTTGATCATCGTCATATCGGTCACCAAATCGGCCAGGTCGATCAGGTCATCCTTCGCATTGCGACCGGTAACGATCACATGCTTCATCTCCGGCTTGTTGCGCAGGGTCTCAACAATCTCTTCAATCGGCAGGTAGTCGTAACGCAAAACGATGTTCAGCTCATCGCACAACACCATGGCGTGCTCATCGTCCATAATCATGGCCTTGGCTTTTTCCCACGCGGTGCGGGCGGCATCGATATCGCGCTGACGGTCCTGCGTTTCCCAGGTGAACCCTTCGCCCATGGTTTCCATGGTCACCTGGTCGCCCAGTTTTTCCAAAATCGCCCGTTCGCCCGTGCCCCATTTGCCTTTGACGAACTGTACAACGCCGACCTTCATGCCGTTGCCAAGAGCGCGAAACACCATGCCGAATGCGGCGGTGGACTTGCCCTTGCCTTTGCCTGTGTGAACGATCACGAGACCTTTCTCGCGGGTTTTCGTGGCGATGATTTTGTCCCGCGCGGCCTTCTTCTTTTTCATTTTGTCGGTGTGGCGGGCGTTGAGTTCTTCTTCGCTCATCGTGTCCAGCGTCTTGGATTTGTCAGCCATGGTCCGCAGTCTCCTTCGTTCGGGCACCGCTTTGCAGAGCCTCCAATTCAAATTTGGCCGAGTTCGACCGCGCTGTCCAAAGTCCTCGCTCCTGCGCTTCCAGCAGGCGGTCGCACAATTCTTGTAAAGCCGCCGGATTGGCCTCCTCCAAGAAAGTGCGGACAGCATCATCGGCAATGTAAGCCTGGTAGACAGCATCGAAGTGATGGGCTTTCACCGCCCCGGTCGTGGCCGCAAATGCGAACATGTAGTCCACGGTCGCCGCCATCTCAAAGGCCCCCTTATAGCCGTGGCGCATCACCCCAGCGATCCATTTTGGGTTGACCACCCGCGCCCGCACCACCCGGCCAATCTCTTCTTCCAAGGATCGCACCACGGGACGCTCAGGGCGGGAATGATCGTTGTGATAAACCTTGGGCTGCACGCCCTGAACGGTTTCTACCGCAGCCGTCATACCGCCTTCAAACTGATAGTAGTCGTCTGAATCGAGCAGATCGTGTTCACGGTTGTCCTGATTGTGGATCACCGCTTCTATGCCCGACAGGCGCTTTTCAAAGGCGGCGCGGCGCGGGGCACCCTCTTCTTTTTCGCCGTAGGCGTAGCTGCCCCAAACTAGATAGGCCTCCGCCAAATCTTCCTTGCGGTCCCAGCCTTTCTCATCAATCAACGCTTGCAACCCAGCCCCGTAGGCCCCGGGTTTAGAACCAAAAATACGGTAGCCAGCTTGTCGTGCGGCGGAAGCATCGTCTGTCCCACCATCCGCAAGACGAGACCGCTGCGCGGTCATGTCAGCGGCAATCGGATTATCTTCCACGTCTTCCTCCAGCGCGCCAACGGCACGGATGGCCCGGTCGAACAGATCGATTTGAGCGGGAAACGCATCACGAAAGAGCCCTGAAATGCGCAGGGTTACATCCACCCTGGGACGGCCCAGTTCAGCCAGTGTGATGACTTCAAACCCGGTCACTCGTCGCGAGCCATGATCCCAGACGGGTCGTACCCCGATCAGTGCCAGAGCCTGGGCAATGTCATCACCGCCAGTGCGCATGTTGGACGTGCCCCATGCGGACAAGCCAAAAGACGTGGGCCACTCCCCGTTGTCCTGCCGGTAGCGGCGGATCAAAAGCTCAGCGGATTTTTGCCCTAGATACCAAGCCGCCGGGGTGGGCACTGAGCGGGTATCAACAGAAAAGAAATTGCGCCCCGTGGGCAGCACGTCCAACCGCCCACGGGTCGGCGCGCCGGACGGTCCCGGTGCCACGAAACGACCGTCCAGTGCAGCCAGCGTCGCCTCGATCTCCCGATCACCACAGGCATCAACAGCGGGCAATATACTCGCATTAATGCCAGCCAAGACTGTATTGGTTTCGATCCACGCCTCCGGCGCTGTCACATCACCGTCCAACAGGGCACAGGCCAGCAGCTCGATCCGCTCCACCGTGTCGCCGGCCGTCCGCCAAACAGCATCGCTCACGTGCTGCAATGCCTGTGGTTTTGCACCCTCCCAAGCTTCGCCCATGGCACAGTCCAGCGGATCAAAACCGTCGTCCAACAGATCATGGGCCAAAGCCCGTTGCAGCGATTGATCCGCACCTTGCCCCTGACCGCGCGGCACCCGCACCAGAGCGACAGCCAAGTCACGCCGCAAACGTCCTTCAGGCGATTGGCCAAACACGTGCAGCCCATCGCGAATCTGCATCTCTTTGAGTTCGCAAAGGTAAGCGTCAATGTCCTGCAAGGCAGAGGTCTCATCAGCATCCGCCGCAATGCCCGCATCCTTGTCGAGACCCGTATCCCGCATCAGGTCGAATATCTGCTTGCGCAGGTAATCCAGACGGCGCGGATCCACACCGGACGCCTCGTAAAACTCGTCCACCAACGCTTCCAACTCTTTCAACGGGCCATAGGTTTCGGCGCGGGTCAGCGGTGGTGTGAGGTGATCAATTATGACGGCAGCAGTCCGACGCTTGGCCTGACTGCCCTCGCCGGGATCGTTGACGATGAAAGGGTAGATGTGAGGCACCGGCCCCAAAACAGCTTCGGGATAGCAGGTCTCACTTAGCGCCAAGGCTTTACCCGGCAGCCATTCCAGATTGCCATGCTTGCCCATATGGACAATCGCATGGGCATCAAATCCACCACGTAGATGCGCATAAAACGCCAGATATCCGTGGGGCGGCACAAGATCTGGAGAATGATACGTTTCGGTAGGATCAATGTTGTATCCACGGGCAGGTTGGATACCTACGATCACATTGCCAAACCGCGTCAATGGCAAAGCAAAAACCCCATCCTCCGCCATAAAGTATGGATCAGACCGCGGCTCACCCCAACACTCAACAACTTGATTCTGAATCTCAACGGGAAGAGACGCAAAGAACGCGTTGTAATGACTCAAGGAAATCGTTTCGCGTATCTCGCGCCCGTCCCGCGCGGCATTGGTTGGGCCAGACTGCAGACAGTCCATCAAACCATCGCTCGTCAGCGGCACATCGCTAACCTGATACCCTTGCTTCAACATTGCTGAAAGAAGCGAAGCCGTGCCGGCAGGCGTATCGAGGCCGACACCATTGCCCAAACGTCCGTCGCGATTGGGGTAGTTGGCCAGAACGATTACCACCCGCCTGTCTGCCGCGTCGGTATTGCTTATACGCGCCCAGGCCGCAGCCAACGCGCAGGTCCAGTTCACGCGATCCACTACCGGCTCGTGGCGCACCAATGTGCACTGGGTCGCCTCATCAAACGTGCCGCCACTTTTGAAAGCGATGGCACGGGTCAGGACACGCCCATCGACTTCCGGCAAGGCCACATTCATGGCAAGATCGCGGGCGGACAGCCCCTGATCAGAATCCTGCCAGGCCTCTTCGCCACCACCAGAGAGGACGGCCTGCAAGACAACGGCGCCCCCCTCTTCCAAGACGGTAGGCACGCGCTCGCCGTCCGTGGACGAGACGGCAAAGCCGGTAAGGTTTATTACTACCGCCGGTGACGCCTGCCCAAACAGTCCTCTTACTGTTTCTTGCGAAACGCCGTCCTTCAGCGAAGACACAAACACCGGAAGCGCTCGAACACCCTTCGCGCCCAGTGCTTTCACCAACGCGTCAACGGGCTGCGTGTTTCCAGACTGGACCAGTGCCCGGTAAAAACAAATCGCAACCACCGGACCATCCGCCAATCCAGCCTTGAGCCAAGCCTTACCAACACGCTCGACGTCAGGGGCGGAGAGATCTGGCCACCAAAGTCCGGCCTTCAAAAGCGGCTGCGCTATCGGCAGATCAACCGCACCACCCCTGACAGCTTCATCGGCCCAGTCTAAAATTGCGCGAGCATTGTCCATGCCGCCTTGCACGAGGCACGACCAGACGGCCAGACGTGTCTCCACATCAACCGTCGAAAACCGCTCCAAACTGGCATCGGGCTTGTCGTCACCGGGTACAACAACAAGCTGCACACCGTTTTGCACGCAAGTGGTGTGAAGGCGTTCCAACCCGTATGACCAATAGGCTTCACCCCCCAAAACACGAGCGATCACCAGCTTGGATTTGGCAATGGTTTTTTCGCAATAAACGTCCACCGACATGGGGTGGGACAGGGCCATGATATTGGCCAGACGCAGCGAACCTGCGCTCTCGGAGCGGTTCGTATGGGCTGCAGAAAAGCAGGCAAGCTCAGTGTCAGCCGCGCTCAGGTAGACGACGTCTGCTGGCTCCTGCCCCAGATCAATCGCTTCACCTTCATCAGCAAGCGCGCCCTTTTGTGCAACCAGCAGATGCATCTACGCGGCAAGTCCCGAGCGTTCCCTTGCCCTGATAAACTGAGCTGCGCACGGTCTGTTCAAAGGCTTGAACTGCCGGGACACCCGCGGCAATGACAAAGCGAAATGCATCAAGCAGCGTCTTTCCCGGCGACTGGTGCGCCCAGCGCTTCGGCCACACGAGCACCAATCACGCTTTGATCCAGATCGTGCAAACCGATCACAACAAGTCGGCTTTCACGGTTCTCGCCGTTATTCCAAGCCCGATCAAAATAGGTATCAATGCGCTTGCCCACCGCTTGCAGCACAAGCCGCATGGGTTTGTCCTCCACCGCGATGAAGCCTTTCATTCGCAGGATGTCGTGGTCTTCGATGCATCCCGTCAAGGCGGCCTTTAGCGCGTCCATATTGGCGACGGTCCCACCGGTGACAACAAAGCTCTCGAACTCATCATGATCGTGATCGTGGTGATGATCTTCGCCCGCCGCATGGTGCGCATCGTGGTGCATGTCATGATGGCTCTTGCGGTTGGCCATATCAGCCTCACTGCCAACGCCCAAACCCAGCAACACATCGGCGCTCGGCATATTGGTTTGGTTGGAGCGGATGAGCTTGACCCGCCGCGTGGTAGCGTCGCGGATCGCCCCTTCCAATGTCGGTAAGTCGGCCTCATCCACCAGATCCGTCTTATTCATCACAATCATGTCGGCGCAGGTGATCTGGTCTTCAAACAGTTCTTCCAGCGGGCTTTCGTGGTCGAGACTTTCGTCTTGCTCCCGCTGCGCCTGCACCGCGTCATGATCATCGGCAAACCGACCATCGGCGACAGCCGCGCTGTCCACCACAGTGACAACGCCGTCGACGGTCACCTGTTCACGAATATCAGGCCAATTGAACGCGTTCACCAAAGGTTGCGGGAGCGCCAGGCCGGACGTCTCAATAACAATGTGATCCGGGCGGCGGTCAGACGCCATCAGTTTGGTGATCGTGGGGATGAAATCGTCGGCCACCGTGCAGCAGATACAACCGTTGGTCAGTTCGACGATATCGTCTTCTGTGCAGGTCTCGTCACCACATCCGGCCAACACGTCGCCGTCCACACCCAGGTCGCCAAACTCGTTGATGATCAGCGCGATACGCTTACCATTGGCGGTTGCGAGCAAGTTGCGGATCAGGGTTGTTTTTCCCGATCCCAAAAAGCCTGTGACCACGGTGGCAGGAATTTTTTGTGCGTCCATAACGAAAGTGTACCTCTTGATCGTGTGCCGTCGTTCCCGGTGTGCGGCACCAGAGTCAGCTTGTTGCAGCTTATTTCAGCTTTTGCGCCAATCCGGCAGTCACAAACCAGACATGATCTACCGCAGTTGCGATATCTTGGTGGAGTCGGCCGGCGTGATCGCGGAAATCGCGGGACATCTTTTCCATGGGGACGATCCCCTGCCCCACTTCGTTGCTGACCAACACCACATGTGCATCGCGCGGCAACGCAACCAGTGTCGAAACTAATTCCTTTGAGGCTGCCGCGATATTTCGTTCAGCCATCATCAAATTCGTCAGCCAAAGCGTGAGACAGTCCACAAGGATGCTGCATTCGGCACTTGCGTAGTCCTTCAGGGCTTCGCAAAGCGCCAAAGGTTCTTCCACAAGCTGCCAATCATTCCCCCGTTGCTGGCGGTGCAGATCGACCCGTCGGGCCATCTCATCGTCCCAGATTTCGCTCGTGGCAATGTAGAGCTTGGCACGGCCACTGGCAGCCACCTGCTGCTCGGCAAATCGGCTTTTACCGGATCGCGCACCACCCAAAACCAGACCCACTGTCATCGCATTGCACCGCGCTCCAATTCGGCTTCGCTACAAGCCGCGCCCGTTAGAGTTTCAAGACACGCTCAGGCGAAAGATCGCCGGATCGACAACTTGTTCCAAGACGTCAGCGACGTTGTCTAAGGCAGTTTCGACAGAAGCACGATAGTCCACGCTGCCGGGAGGAACGCCTAGGTTTTTGAGGTAGGCACGCCGCCACATATCCCCCGCGAAGAGGCCGTGCAGATAGCTTCCCCGCACCCGTCCGTCAGCCCGTACGGCTCCATCGGGCTGACCATCAAATGTGACCATGGGACGGCCCGTGTCCGACCCAACCGTGCGGCCCATATGAATTTCATAGCCATCAAGCGGAAGCCCGGTTTCGACGTCCGCAGCGATCCGGTTCACCACTGTTTTTGCGGGTACCAGTTCAGTCTCGACCTCCAGCAAGCCAAGACCCTGCGCTTTCTTGTGCGCTCCTTCAATGCCGTGCGGATCCCGCACAACGCGCCCCAGCATCTGGTAGCCGCCACATATACCAAGCACATGCCCACCGCGTTCCACATGGCTCGCCAATTCGCGATCCCAGCCGAGCTTTTGAAACTCCATCAAATCGGAAATGGTCGATTTAGAACCAGGTAAAATCACCAAGCGAGCGTCCTGAGGCCAAGCGTCCCCCGGACGAACAAATTGAACGTCGAGACCGGGTTCAATCTTGAGCGGGTCAAAATCATCGAAATTCGCGATGCGTGAGAGCACAGGTATGACCACCGTCGCACCCTTGCCGCGCCCGGCAACGGCTTTTTCCAGCGCAACAGAATCCTCCGGCGGCAGCGAAGAAGCGCTGTGCAGCCACGGGATCACTCCAAAATCCTGCCAGCCGGTAAAGCCTTTGATTTGCACCAATGCCTCATCGAACAGGCTCACATCACCGCGAAACTTGTTGATCAGATACCCCTTCACCAAGGCACGGTCCGCAGGCGGCAGGATCGTATGTGTGCCCACCAGACTGGCAATCACTCCGCCCCGGTCGATATCTCCCACCAGAACGACGGGCACCTTGGCCGCTTCAGCAAAGCCCATATTGGCAATGTCACCGGCGCGTAGATTGATTTCGGCGGCGGAACCAGCCCCTTCCACAATAACCAAATCACACTCTTTGGACAGTCTTTGATGGCTTTCCAGCACAGCCCCCAGCAAGTCCGGCTTAAGCTTCTGGTAGTCGCGACCCATGGCCGTGCCCCAAACCCTGCCGTGCACAACAATCTGGCTTCCGGTTTCCGATTGCGGTTTCAGCAAAACCGGGTTCATATCCACGCTGGACGGGACACCACAGGCCACGGCCTGCAGCCATTGCGCCCGGCCTATTTCGCCACCGCCTCCGTCAGCAAGCGGCACGCTGGCAACCGCCGCGTTGTTGGACATGTTCTGTGGCTTAAACGGCATCACGGTGAGCCCACGCCGTCGCGCCAACCGGCACAAACCGGCCACCAGCACAGTCTTGCCAACGTCAGAGCCAGTGCCTTGCAGCATGATGGAGGATGCCATTCTCGATCTCATAAGGTGCAGTTCAATTGTCATTGCGTGGTGCGTCCACGCAATCCATGCCCAAGGTTTCGCGCCGGACAATGGATTGCCAAAACACGCCCGGCAATGACGAAATGTCATGAGGTGGGAAAGAAAGTGCCCTCGTAAGAGCGTCTAACGCTCGCCCATGACGTGGAGTGTGACATGGAGCGTGACAAGCGGCGTGACGTGGAGATTGACACCAACTTCAAACATCAACGCATGAAACGCGAAAGCCGCGTCTGCGCACCGATTGGGCGGAGTACAGACGCGGCTTTGCAAACTCAAACGCATTACTGGGTTCGGCAAATACACGCCGAACAAGTCCTTCACCGGTACGCAAAACCTGATCCGGGAAGCAAGACGGAGATCAATCTGTCTTGCCTGTAATCTAGCCGCTGTTTCCTAACACGCGGCTAATGAGGAGTTAATCAAAGGGAAATGTGGCCGGAAAGATTTACCATGTCTGCTAAATCTGTCCCTATTTGAACCGGATCGCCGAACTTACTTTGCGTCAGATTTCGCCAGACTGCGAATAATTCCGGAAAAATCGACATCTCCGTGCCCGGCGTCACAAAACGCCTGGTACAGCGTGTGGGCGTGAGCACCCAAAGCGATCTCAGCGCCTGTGCCAGTTGCGGCTTCCTGTGCCAAGCCGAGATCTTTCAGCATCAATGCAGCGGCAAACCCGGGCTTGTAATCATTGTTGGCTGGGGATGTGGGCACCGGACCGGGCACCGGACAGTAAGTCGTGGTGGACCAGCTTTGTCCCGATGCCGTGGAGACAACGTCAAAAAGCGCTTGATCTTCAAGGCCTAAGCGGCGACCGAGCTCGAAAGCCTCGCAGGTGCCAATCATGGTGATCGCCAAAATCATGTTGTTGCAAACTTTGGCCGCCTGCCCTGCACTCGCGTCGCCGCAACGCACAACACGACCCGCCATCGGTTCCAAGATCGGTTCCGCCGCGTCCAAAGCGGCATCTGCCCCACCGGCCATGAATGTCAGCGTTCCGTTAGTAGCCCCCATTATGCCGCCGGAAACCGGTGCATCCACGCTACGCGCGCCAGCCTTGTACGCGATGGCGTGGGCTTTTCGAGCCGAATCCACATCGATGGTGGAGCAGTCGATCATGGTTGCACCCGATGCAACCGCGTCGGCGATTTCTTCATACACAGCAACGACGTGCGCACCGGCAGGCAACATGGTGATTACAGCGTCCTTGCCCGCCACCGCTTCAAGAGCACTCGCAACAATGATGCATCCGGCATCACGACCAGCAACGGTCGCAGCTTCGCTCAAATCAAAGCCCGTGACCGCATGACCGGCTTTGACCAGATTGGCCGCCATGGGCGCTCCCATGTTGCCCAGCCCTATGAAGGCAATCGATGCCATAACTCACTCCCAGTGGTACATTTATAAATGACGAAAAATTCCGTTCGTGGCGGATTGGCACGCAACGGCAAGGACGGCGTCTAACCAGCCCGCAGCGCGCGCGCGATGATCACCCGCATGATCTCGTTAGTGCCTTCCAAAATCTGGTGCACGCGCAGGTCGCGAACGATCTTTTCGACGCCGTAATCGGCGAGATAGCCGTAGCCACCGTGAATTTGCAGCGCCTCATTGGCGACCTTGAAGCCGGTGTCCGTGGCGAACCGTTTGGCCATGGCGCAAAACTTGGTGGCGTCCGGCGCCTTCGCGTCCAACCGCGCAGCCGCTGAATACAAAAATACCCGGGCCGCTTCGAGTTCAGTGGCCATATCGGCAAGCTTAAATTCAATCGCCTGAAAATCGCCTATCGGCTTGCCAAAGGCTTGGCGTTCTCGCGAATATGCCAAGGCCATGTCCAATGCAGCCTGCGCCCCACCGATGGAACAGGCCGCGATATTCAAACGGCCCCCATCAAGGCCCGACATCGCAATACGAAAGCCCAAACCTTCTTCATTGATGCGGTTTTCAACCGGAACGCGGCAGTCATCAAACATCACCTGCGCAGTCGGCTGCACGTGCCAACCCATCTTGCGCTCATTCGGCCCAAAGGAGAGGCCGGGCGTGTCTTTTTCGACCACAAAGCTAGAGACGCCCTTGGGTCCATCCCCGCCCGTGCGCGCCATGACCAAATAAAGATCATTCACACCGGCGCCGGAGATGAACTGCTTCGTCCCGTTCAAAACGTAATGATCACCATCCAATTTCGCCGAGGTCTTCATTGCGGCCGCGTCCGACCCGCTGCCCGGCTCGGTGAGGCAGTAGCTGGCGATCAACTCCATGGATGTGAGCTTGGGAAGCCACTGCTGGCGTTGTACCTCGTTGCCGTAGGTGTCGATCATCCACGCGGCCATATTGTGGATGGTGATATAGGAGGATGTCGCGGGACAGCCGGTGGCCAGCGCCTCAAAAATCACCGCTGCGTCGAGGCGCGACAGGGACGAACCGCCAACATCTTCGCCCACATACACACCGCCCATGCCCAGTCCCGCGGTCTCACGGATGACATCCAAGGGCAAATGCCGCTTCTCGTCCCACTCGACGGCAAACGGCGCAATTTTCTCATCGGCGAAATCCAACACCATATCGCGCATGGACTTCTGGTCCTGCGTCAGATCAAACGCTCGGTCGGTATAGTTTAGCGCGTCCATGTGTTCACCCTCCCACGTTTGGACCGTAAGTTATCATCCTATGTCACGGGGACCAAACTGCCCATCGACGCATCCAAGGACGTTTTGATGATGTCTGCGGCTTCATCAATCGTATCGCGGGTCCAAGTCAGCGGTGGCGACAGGATCATCGTATCTCCCACAGCGCGCATCATAAGGCCGCGCTGAATACTTTCGTCCCGCACCACAACGGCGGCATGACCTTCCGGCTCGAAGCGCGCTCGTGTTTGCGGATTGGAGACAATTTCGATGGCGGCTAACAGCCCAAAGCCCCGCACCTCGCCCACCAAAGGGTGGCCTTGCAGCACGGTGCTCAGTCGGTCGGTAAGGTACGGCCCCGTATCGTCACGCACCCTTTCAACCAGACCCTCGCGCTCAATAATATCGAGGTTGGCGAGTGCCACGGCGCAGGCAACAGGATGACCGGAATAGGTGTATCCATGATAGTATTCACCGCTTTCGCTGATGACATTCGCAATGCGGTCGGAGAACAACACGGCGGAAAGCGGCTGATAGCCAGATGTGATAGCCTTTGCGACGGTGATCGTATCGGCCTCAATACCCATGCTTTCGCTCGCAAACCAAGCACCCGTGCGCCCGAAGCCGGTGATCACCTCATCCAACATCAACAGCACATCATATTGGCGGCAGATACGCTGCACCTCCGGCCAATAGCTTTCGGGCGGAATTTTAACGCCGCCTGCCCCTTGGATCGGCTCACCAACGAAAGCCGCCACGTTTTCAGGCCCGGCTTCCAAGATCGCATCTTCGATAGCCCTCGCGGCGCGCACACCAAAGTCGGTACGGCTCTCTCCCGGCAAGGCGTTTTCGAAATCGTAGGGCGCCATGACATGTTTAAAGCCCGGCAAGTGCGGCCCCAACTGGCTGTGCATTGCCCCCATGCCTCCCATCGACGTCGCTGCAATGGTGGACCCGTGATAAGCGCTCTCACGCGAGATGATGATATGTTTTTCCGGCTTTCCCTGCAGCGCCCAAAAGTGGCGAACCGTGCGAATGGCGGTATCATTAGACTCAGACCCTGATGCTCCAAAGAACGCATGATTGATGTGGTCGGGTGCCAATTCTGACAGACGTTTGGAAAGCAGCGCTACCTGCGGATGGGTCGTTTTGAAGAACGTGTTGTAATAGGCCAGTTCGCACATCTGCTCATAGGCGGCCTTGGCCAGTTCTTCGCGGCCATAACCTGCATTAACGCACCAAAGACCGGCCATACCGTCGAGGATGGAATTGCCATTACTGTCTGTGAGGCGGTGGCCATCCGCCGCTGTTATCACCCGAACCCCCTCATCATGCAGCGCAGCGTGATCGGTAAAAGGGTGCAAGTGGTGGCCATTGTCCATCACCTGCAATTGTTCGGTCGAGTAGTTTCTATAGGCCATTGCCGGTCCTCAAAGCATGAATGGGCTGCGCATCACAGCGCCCGTGCGGGATCATCCTCCGCTTGGTCGCGCTGTTCGTACAGCGTTTCCAGAAAGTCCCAGAGTTCCGCCTTTAACTCAAACGGAAAATGCTCATAGCGCCCGGCCACAAACGCATCGAAATGAAAGTCCACATGTTCCATCATACCGAGTGCATCGGCGGACAGATCGGGCAGCGTGATGACGCGTTCAAAATGTTGCCGGTCAAACGCTTTGGCAATGGCTGGATCATCCACGGCGTGACCAATGCCGGTGTTTAACACGGGCACCACTCTAAGGCCGCGAAACGTCTGATTGAGCGCTATCAGCGCTTCGACAGAGCGTACGGTGCGATCCACCACAAAAAATACAGTGACGTCCAACCCGACTTCCTGTGCACCTTCGACAAACCCGATATCCGCGCACATGGAAAAGAACGGCGTGTAGTGCCGGTCGGCAAGATCGATCACAAATGCCGTGTCTTCAGCACCCAACATCCCATCGATCACGCCAACACGCTGTGGCGTTTTTGCTAAATCGACGATGGTGGACGTGTCTGGAAAGTGCGCTGCCAACACACCGTCTGGCTCATCGGTGTCAAAAATTCTGGGAGCATCGCCCCTGCGCAGACGCACGAGATCACAGGCCAGCTTTGCAAACAGCGTTTTGCCGTTACGCGGACAGTCGGAACAGATGATCGTTAACGACCCTGCTCCGCCTGCCTGCTCTAGTCCCTCATCCGAAGACAACCGCTAGCCGCCTGACAAACGCAGGCGGCCCGGAGGCAGCGCAATGGGCTGCCACAGAGACAAGAGCTCAGTCTTCAGCAACATCACCACGTTTGGCTTGCAGCACCGACTTAATAAGCTCCAACTCGCTGAACTCGGCATCGATGTCATGCATCCACTTGCGCACATAACCGCGCAGCACAAACGAGAAGTCGGCGTCCGTGCCTTTGGCTGTTTTGTTAGTCACAAAATCGGAGAACGTCACCCCGGCCAAATCGACCTGCTCATAAGCCATTTCATTGAGTTTCGGCACTTCGATTTCGCGGGCATTGGGCAAGCGCGCAAAGTATTTTGTGTAGGTTTTTTCGTCCCACTCAAAAAAGTTCGTCTCGTTGATGAAGTTGCGCGCCACAACGTAGTTCAGCCCGTTGGTGTATTTCGCCACTTCATTCATTTCATCCAGCGATGCGATGGAGGGGCCAACGACGTGCATGAGCGCCAGATCGAACATCCCTTCGCGGGCCGCTTCCAACACACCAATGCGATCAAACACATCAAGTGCAGCGGACAGATTGCCCGCTTTCAGATCCACCACTGTCACGCCTTCCGGGGCGCTTTCCATCGTGTCCAGAATTTTCATCTGGTCGGCAACATTCGCCAAATCGATGATCTGGGCTTTGTTCGGGTAAAACCGGTTGAGCGTGCCGCGTGGGTTTTCCGTGTCAAAAGCACGCGCCATCACGTTGTTGCGCTCCAAAAAATCCAACAGCGCCCGAGACACAGTGGTCTTGCCGACACCGCCTTTGTCCGCACCCACCAAAATTACAGAATGTTTCATAATTGCAGACCCTGCCGCGCGAAGAGAAAATCAATACAGCCCTGTAACAAGAAAGACGGCCTTGGACAACGATGGCGACCAGCGCAAGGCTGCTGTCGAAAGACCTTCGCCATGGCGTCTGAAAACGGCGCGGTGCCGGACCGAATGATGCCCAAGCTCCCGTCAGGCAACCACAGCTCGAAGCCGATGCGGTTCGCCGCAAAATGCCCCATCCAGCGCGGACAAGTCTACAAGCTCGACCGGGCGGGCATAAAGATAACCTTGACCCGACGAACAGCCTGTTTGGCGGATCAGATCGTGATGCGCTTGGGTTTCAATGCCCTCGCAGCAGGTTTTCGCGCCCAAGCCCTTCGCCAAATCCACAACCGACGTAATCACCGGCAAGGCGTTCCCACCCCGCTCTAAATCTAGCACGAAAGCGCGGTCGATCTTCAAAATATCAAACGGTAGGTCAGTCAAATATTGCAGGGACGAGTAGCCGGTGCCGAAATCATCAATGGCAACTCTCACGCCCATTTGGCGCAATTCGGTCAACTCATTGAGACACGCTACGCGGTTTTTCACCATGGCAGTTTCGGTAAGCTCGACCACGAGACGCTTTGGGTTCAGGTCAAACTCCCTCAGCGTATCCGCGACGAGCCGCGCAAAACCGCGCGTGGCCAGTTGCACCGGGGAGACATTGATCGCCACAACGGCATCCGACCGCCAAGTGGAGGCAGCCCGGCAGGCCTCTTCCAACACATAGCGACCAAGCGCGATGATACTGCCATTGGATTCGGCCAGCGGTATGAACTCGTCGGGGAACACCGACCCCAGTTTGGCGCTGCGCCAACGTATAAGAGCCTCCGCCCCGGTAAAGGCTCCACTCTCCATGTCGATCTGCGGTTGATAAACCACCTCGAATTCACGCTCCGCCAAAGCAGAACGCAAAGCATTTTCAACAGCATGGGCGCGGTGCAGCGCGTCAGCAAGCGCTTCGTCATACAAAGCAATATGGCTGCTCTTGTTGAGTTCGGCCTGACGACTCGCCATTTCGGCGGCGCTCACCATGGCTTCGGCGCTGGCATGGTCCTGGCTTGGTAAAGCGTAGCCGACACTGGCTGCAATCGTCATCTGCTGGCCCTGCACATCAATGGGACGTGCGATAAGACGAACCAGG
>JBCBYZ010000067.1:0-17951 GCA_039815595.1 Pseudomonadota bacterium
AGGGAAATGAAAAGGTAACGCTGGATTTGATCCAGGTGACTTCTGGCTCCCCACCGATGAAACCCACTGCGACTGTTCGTCTCAAGCGTGGAGAAGAGATTCTCGAGGATTCCAGCCCCGGAAACGGAGCCGTTGATGCGTCGATGAAAGCCATCGACCGGATTCTCGGTCAGCGCGGACACTTAGAAGTCTACCACGTGGAGGCCACCACAGGCGGAAAGGACGCTCTCGGTGAAGTCACGATCTATTTGTTGTTGCTGGTTTCGGGCGGCCATACCCAGATTTTGCTGGTGCGCGGATTGGGAGACTACAACCGTTGGGCCACGACGATTGATGATGCTCTGGGAGAGGCTTTCGACAAGACCGGTAAGCTTTTGGGTCTGCCCTATCCCGGCGGCCCCAACGTGGAGCGCATGGCGCTTAACGGCGATCCAAAAGGATATGCATTACCGCGCCCTCTTTCTGGGCGCGATACCCTCAACATGTCGTTCTCCGGCCTCAAGACCGCGGTACGCCAAGCCATCGAGGCTACCGATACAACGAACAAGGTAACGGCCAACATTTGCGCCTCATTTCAAGCGGCTGTGGCCGACATTTTGGCGGACCGAGTCGAGCGGGCTTTCAGCCGGTTTGAAGATGAGTTGGGCCAAAAGGCGACACTCGTGGTGGCTGGTGGTGTTGCGGCCAACACCCTTTTGCGAAACCGGTTGCAGACCGTTTGCGATGACCATGCATGGACCTTGTCCGCCCCGCCGCTGGCATTATGCACCGATAACGCTGCCATGATCGCCTGGGTTGGATTGGAGCATTTGGCATCCGGCACGATACCTCCCGCACAAACGGATATACGTCCCCGGTGGCCATTGGACGCCGAATCTGCGCGGTCCAGCGCCTACGGGTCCGGTCGCAAAGGTGCAAAAGCGTGAGCAGCGGCAACCGCCTTTGCGTGCTCGGCGCAGGCGCGTGGGGTACGGCCTTGGCCCATTGCTGGGCCCACGAACAAATGTCAGGCAACGCGCGCTTTGAATCAGTCAGCCTGATCGCACGGACGCAAAAACAAGCCGATGATATCATCCAAGCGGGAGAAAATCGGCGCTACCTGCCGGGCCAAAAACTGGCAACAAACCTCCATGTGACCGGCGACTTAAAGGCGTTGGAACACACGACCCATATTGCCTGGGTGACGCCAGCGCAGGGTTTTGCAGACCTGTCAAAAACCATCGCACCGCTCCTGCCAAAAACCACGAGCCTGCTGCTCTGTTCCAAAGGGATTGATGCTGTCAGTGGGCGCACCATGTCGCAAATCGTGGGATCGGCCCTAGCCGGTCGCCCTGTCGCCGTCCTCTCCGGACCAAGTTTTGCCCACGACGTCGTGCGCAACCTGCCAACAGCCGTCACATTGGCCCACAAAGACGGTGAAGACGCAGCCATGGCATTGGCGCAGCTCTTCGCCACGCAGGTCTTGCGCATCTATCCCACCGATGATGTTGCGGGTGTCGAAGCGGGTGGTGCACTCAAAAACATCTTTGCCATAGCGGTCGGCGTCGCCCGTGGTTTGGAACTGGGGGCAAGCGCAGAAGCCGCCCTCACCGCGCGTGGCTTTGCGGAAATGACCCGCTTGGCCGTGGCCATGGGCGCGGAGGCACAAACGCTGGCAGGCCTGTCTGGTCTTGGCGATCTTGTACTGACCTGCGCAAGCACACAGTCCCGCAACTTCTCCTTCGGCGTTGCTTTGGCGCGTGATGAAATAGCACCAGACCTTCCCCTGGCCGAAGGCGCAAAAAGTGCGCAAGCCGCCTTAAAGCTGGCGCAGGCCAAAGACATCGACGTTCCAATTATCCAAGCCGTATCAAACCTGATTGCAGGGGCGCTCACACCATCGAAAGCGGTGGAGGCTTTACTCTCTCGCCCCCTGCGCAGCGAAACATCATCTTGACGCCAGTCACCTTGGTGAACACAAAAGCGATGAAATCCCGTCTGGAACCGAGCGCATGCAATACTGGCTGTTTAAATCTGAACCTTTCAAATGGTCTTGGGACCAGCAAAAGGCCAAAGGCGATGTCGGCGAAGAATGGGATGGCATCCGAAATTATCAAGCGCGCAACAATATGCGAGCCATGGAGTTGGGCGACCGTGCATTCTTTTATCATTCCAACGAAGGGTTGGACGTGGTTGGTGTTGTCGAAATCAATGCATTGAGCGCGCCGGACAGCACGACCGATGACGAACGCTGGGACTGCGTCCACGTACGCGCCTTGGCAGACATGCCCGACCCCGTGAGTCTGAAAGACGTAAAGGCCAATCCCAAACTGGCCGACATGTCCCTCGTCACGTCCATGCGCTTATCTGTCCAGCCGGTCAAAGCAGACGAGTGGGTGGAAGTTTGCCTGATGGGTGGCCTCGACCCTGAGAGCCTAAAACCGGTTTAACCCTTCGCCTGCCCAGCTTTTGTAGCTTCCGTAAGGGTCGAGATTTCGGCTCTCATGGCCTGAATTTCCCGCAACATCGTTTCTTGATCGACATGCAATTGGCCCCGTTCTTTCGCGGCCTCTTCGTCATGTTCCGCCTGCATGGCGGAAACGATGATACCGATAAACAAGTTCAGCACCGTAAACGTGGTGGACATGATGAACGGTATGAAAAACGCCCACGCATAGGGAAAGGCTTCCATGACCGGGCGCACAATCCCCATGGACCAGCTTTCCAGCGTCATGATTTGGAACAGCGAATAAGCGGATGCGCCAAGCGTGCCAAACCACTCCGGAAAGGCCTCACCGAAGAGTTTGGTGGCCATCACGGAGAACACATAAAAGACCAACAGCATCAGCACCATGATGGAGCCCATGCCGGGCAGGGCAGCCACAAGCCCGGTCACCACTTTACGCAGCGACGGGATGACGGACAGCAAACGCAAGATCCGCAACACCCGCAGAGCCCGCAACACGCTGAAACTGCCCGAAGCGGGGATAAGTGCAATGGCCACCACGACCAAATCAAACACGCGCCATGGATCGTGGAAAAACCGCAAGCGGTGCACGTAAAACCGCATCAAGAGTTCGATCACAAACACCACAAGGATTGCGCTATCGATAGCGATCAGAGCCGGGCCAATACGCTCCATAATCCAGGGAAAAGTCTCCAGGCCCAAAATAATCGCGTTCAGCACCACCAGTGCGATGATAAAGAATTCAAAGCGTTTGCTGATCAGCAAGTCGGCAAGACGAGCGCGCATGGGGTGTCCTTCGTCGAGTAAATTGGGCGAATGCGTGGGATGAGCGGTTCACGCTTTGAGGTCAAATAAGAGATCACGAACAGTTTGTCAGCCTGTCTCATGCACGCATGGTCGCAACCGCTATTCTTGTGGTGCGTCCCGCCTCTTCCTAGATACGATGAAACCCAAAGCAGCCCCTTGGGTCACCCAGTTTTCCAAAAAAGGCCCAGCATGTCATCCAGCGTCGAAACTTCGAACGGTCAACCGATCAATCCGGCAATTTTTAACTGGGATACGCAACTTGGACTGCCCCGGTTCAACGCCATCGCACCGTCCGATTTTGCCGATGCCTTTGACCATGCGCTTCAAGAAGACCGCATCGAAATCAACGCAATTGCTGATAATCCGCAGCCCCCAAGTTTTGAAAATACAATTGAGGCGCTAGAGCGATCCGGCGAAGCACTAAACCGCGTGGCCTCGATTTTCTGGAACCTTATCGGTGCCCACAGCAATGAAGACCTGCGGTCACTTGAACGCACCATCGCGCCCAAAATGTCCCAGCACAGTTCAGAAACGGGGGCCAATGAACACCTTTTTCAACGCATCGATATACTCTGGCAAACCAGAGACACGTTGGGGCTGACAGTGGAGCAAACCCGTGTTCTGGAACGCAAATGGAAGGGCATGGTAAAATCCGGTGCCGCGCTCCCAAAAGACCAACAAGACGAACTCGCCACCATCAACGCCCGCTTGGCCTCCTTGGGAGCGCAGTTTTCACAAAACATCTTGGCCGACGAAGCCAATTGGTCCTTGCACATTACGGACGAAACAAACCTCGACGGTCTTCCCGCCTTTCTGCGCGATGCCATGGGAGAGGCTGCGCGGGAACGCGGTTTCGACACAGGCTATTGCGTCACCCTTTCACGCTCCATCATCGAACCTTTTTTGACCCACAGCACAAAGCGCAATCTGCGGGCACAGGCATTTGAGGCTTGGACCAGCCGCGGCCGCCATGAGGGAGATCATGACAACCGACCTTTGGTGAAGGAGATCCTCGCACTGCGCCAACGCAAAGCGACCTTGCTTGGCCATGAGAGCTTTGCCCATTTCAAACTTGAAGACCAAATGGCGAAAACACCGGATGCAGTGCGAGAGCTTTTGGAAACCGTCTGGGACAAAGCCCGCACGCACGCGCTGGAAGAAGAGGCGCAGCTGACGTCTCTCAGCGCATCCCTGGGCGAAAACGAACCGATCAAACCATCTGACTGGCGCTACTACGCCGAGCAGGTGCGTCAGGCCAACTACGATTTCAACGATGCGGAACTCAAACCCTATTTTGCGTTGGACGCGATGATCGAAGCCGCTTTCGATGTCGCAACGCGCCTCTTCGGTGTCCGGTTCGAGGAACAAGAAGATACAACCGCGTATCACGAAGACGTACGGGTGTTTCGGGTTTTGAATGCTGCGGGGGAGCCAAAGGCGATCTTTTTGGCAGACTATTTCGCCCGCCCCAGTAAACGCTCCGGTGCGTGGATGAGCGGCTTTCAAAGTCAACACAAATTGTCAGATGCAAGTAACAACCCGACCGCAAAAGACGGGCAGTTGCCCATCATCGTCAACGTGATGAATTTTGCGAAAGCCGCAAAAGACAAACCCTCTCTGCTGTCGCTCGACGACGCCCGCACGCTGTTTCATGAGTTTGGCCACGCTCTGCATGGCATGATGTCCAATGTCACATACCCCAGCGTCTCAGGCACCAGCGTGGCGCGCGACTTTGTAGAACTGCCAAGTCAGCTGTTTGAGCACTGGCTAATGGTACCCGAAATCCTGAAAAAACACGCCCGTCACGTGGAGACGGGGGAGACCATTCCAGATGCCATGCTGGAAAAATTGAAAGCGGCTGAACACTTCAACGCCGGTTTCCAGGCGATCGAGTTCACCGCATCCGCACTGGTTGATCTTGCATTCCACACACCGCAAGCGGACGGATCCCACGAATTTCACGATGTGATGGCCTTTGAAAAAGGCGTGCTCGACACGTTGCAAATGCCAGCCTCCATCGCCATGCGCCACAGCACACCCCACTTTGCCCATGTGTTTTCAGGTGATGGATATTCTGCGGGTTACTACAGCTACATGTGGTCGGAGGTTCTCGACGCCGATGCCTTTACCGCCTTTGAAGAGACCGGCGATCCCTTTGATCCCGAGATGTCCAAAAAACTCTTGGAACACATCTATTCTGCGGGTGGATCCGTCGACCCCCACGAAACCTATACCGCATTTCGCGGGAAAATGCCGACCCCGGATGCCATGCTGGAAAAACGCGGCCTGATTTAAGGAGTAGTCCAGGCGGTGGGCTGACGCGCGCCCAAAGGCAAAGCCGTTTAGGCAGCAGCCCGTCGCAGGGCGTAGCTCACATTGTGCATGTCCTGCAGTTCGCCCTCGGCACCGACAGTCACCACGCGGTCACGACCGGTATGCTTGGCATGGTACAATGCTTCATCGGCTTTTTGATAAACCGTTTCCAGGTCCATACCCGGCATGACCTCCGCCACACCAAAACTCGCCGTAACTGCGTTTTCGTCAATGCAACTGTGCTGTCTGTTGCGAATGGAATTGCGGAACCGCTCGGCGATAGACGTCGCGTCTTCCCGACCCACACCGCGCAAGACGATGGCAAACTCTTCTCCCCCAACCCGACCGCACAGATCAAGATCACGGGTCAAATCGCGGAAGGTGCGCCCGACGGATGATATGATGATATCACCAGCCGCATGGCCATAGGTGTCGTTGACGATCTTGAAGTAATCGATATCGCAGAGCACCAAAGAGATGCGTCCATTGGCTTTTCCCGCCTGTTTGACGATAGTTTCCGCCTCAGACCAGAACCCCCTGCGAGTGAGAACACCGCTGAGTTGATCCGTCAGATCATTGCGTCTCTGGTTGGAAATCCGCCGCTCCACACCCGCAACAAGAAGACTGCTTCCGCAACCCAAAATGATGATCCCGGTGAAGAACTGCAGCGTGTTGAAATAATTCGTTTCGAGAATCTGGGCGTTGAACACATCGTTTAAGAAGCCGTTCAAGAACACGTGGATGCGCGCCGTAAACAACACGCTGCCCCCCAAGAACAAACCGCCGGTAATCAAATCCGGCATGCGACGGGGGCCGGACAAGCACATCGCAAAACCGATGGTGAAAAATAACAGGCAAATGACTTCACCCACCACCACAAACGCGATGCGCTCGTTTTCCATAAACAGCATGAAGCTGAGCGCAACGCCCACAATGATGGCGCAAGCTTGAAGACCGTATTTGTGAGATCGCATCTGATGGATGGACAAGCCGACGAGACCCGACCCCAAAGCAACAGTGGTTGGCAGCAACAACAGCGGCAAAAGCGGTCCGATGAGGACCTCCGCCCAAAGCGACAACATGGCAAAGGCGACCGCAGCAGAGCTAAATGCAACGCAAAACGCCAAAGAATCGGTCTGTTTTCTGTCAGAATGCCAAAGCCAAAAGAAGCCTAGGCTAATAACCATCAGCGCAAACGGCAAAACCAGCAAAGGCAAGTGTTCGTTGGACATAATATTCTTCCTGCACCCCTGAAGTAACCGTAGGGCAGGAAGGTTTATGGAGGTTTTCTATTTCACTCCGTCACCGAAACGTCAGCGCCAAACACCACACGCGGTTAACAGAGGCCTAAGCGACGCCCCGACCTTGCCTGGGCGCCGAACGCAGATCGCACTCTACAGTTCGCGAACGTCCACAAAATGCCCGGCGATACCGGCAGCGGCGGCCATAGCGGGCGAGACCAAATGGGTCCGGCCTTTGAAACCCTGGCGGCCTTCAAAATTGCGGTTCGACGTCGACGCGCAGCGCTCTTCCGGCTTCAAACGGTCATCATTCATGGCCAGACACATGGAACACCCAGGCTCGCGCCACTCAAAACCGGCATCCATAAAGACTTTATCAAGGCCCTCGCGTTCCGCCTGCTCCTTCACGAGGCCGGATCCGGGCACGACCATTCCAGATACGCTGTCTGCAATCTTTTTACCTTCAACGACAGCAGCAGCCGCGCGCAAGTCTTCAATACGGCCATTGGTGCAAGAACCGATGAAGACTTTATCGATGGCAATATCGGTAATCTTCGTGCCCGCCGTCAGACCCATATAGTCCAAAGCCCGCTGTTTAGACGTGCGCTTGTTTTCATCTTCAATTTCTGACGGGTCGGGAACCGCACCGGTGACCGAGATAACGTCCTCAGGTGAGGAACCCCAAGACACGATGGGGGGCAGATTGTTGGCGTCCATTGTCACGACTTTATCGAAAACGGCATCGTCATCGCTTCTTAAGGTTTTCCAATACTCCAAAGCCATATCCCAAGCCTTGCCGGACGGCGCCTTGGGTTTGCCTTTGATATATTCAAACGTCTTCTCATCGGGCGCAATCAAACCGGCTCGGGCACCGCCCTCAATCGTCATGTTGCACACCGTCATCCGGCCTTCCATGGACAAGGCCTCAATTGCGCTGCCACAGAATTCAATCACGTAACCGGTCCCTCCGGCCGTGCCGATTTCGCCGATAATGGCCAAAATGATGTCCTTGGCTGTAACCCCATCGGGCAAGCCACCGGTCACTTCGACTTTCATGTTCTTGGCTTTTTTCTGGATCAACGTTTGCGTCGCCAAAACATGTTCTACCTCGGACGTGCCGATGCCGTGGGCCAAGGCACCGAACGCGCCATGGGTGGATGTGTGACTGTCACCGCACACAATGGTCATGCCCGGCAGTGTGAAGCCCTGTTCAGGGCCGATGATGTGCACAATGCCCTGACGCTTATCGGTTTCGGAGTAGTATTCCACACCGAAATCAGCCGCATTCTTGGCCAAGGCTTCCACCTGAATACGGCTTTCGGTGTTGGCAATACCGTTGGCACGGCTGGTTGTGGGGACGTTATGATCCACCACAGCCAGCGTTTTGTCCGGCGCGCGCACACCGCGATTGGTCATCCGCAGACCCTCAAAAGCCTGAGGCGACGTCACTTCATGAACAAGATGCCGGTCGATATAAAGTAAGCTGGTGCCATCATCCTGCTCGTGCACCAAATGGTCGTTCCAGATTTTGTCATAAAGCGTGGTCGGTGCAGACATGTGTTTGTCCTTGCAATTTTCGTACAGTGATCGAAGGGCGCATATCGCCCAACAACCCCTTGATGGTGTGGCGCAGGATATGCGGCAAGCGAACCGCTCCCGTCAAGAATTGCTGTGCGTGCGCACTGTCACAAAGGGCTGAAACAACACCATGGCGCAGTTTTGGGACTTCTTGGCTTCTATCGTTTGTGCCTTGTTCGGCACATGCGGCCAAAGCGATTGTCGCACGGTGATCCACGCCAACGCCGCCCATACGGTCTGCAGCTTCAAAACAGCGGAGGTAACAGTTCGAACGCATCTCAAATCGAAAGACGGCACGCCTTATCGCCGACTGCAAGTATTGGAAAAAAGCTTGTCTGAGGCTCCAGAAGACAAACCTAAAAAGGACCGCCAAACGCCGGCGCCCGAACCTATCATGCTGATGAATGGGGGCATGTATCACAGCGACCTTGGCCCGGTCGGTCTCTATATTGAGAGCGGAAAAAGGATAAAACCAATTTCCACCAAGGGTGGGTGGGGCAATTTTCATCTCTTGCCCAATGGTGTGTTCTGGATGAAAGACCGCCGCGTGGGCGTCACCGAGACCAAAATTTACCTTACCACCCGAACGAAAGAGAGCGCGCAGCCTGATTTCGCAACCCAATCGGGACCAATGTTGGTCATCAACGGCAAACTTCACCCGCGTTTCTTGAAAAACTCCAACAGCCCGAAAATCCGCAATGGCGTTGGCGTAGCGGCAGACGGTAAAACCATCCACTTCGCGATTTCCCAGCAGGCCGTCACATTTCACGATTTCGGAACGCTGTTTAAGGACGTGCTAAAAGCACCAAATGCCCTTTACCTCGACGGAACGGTGTCAGCCATTCGCGCAGGATCAATCAGCCAAGGCGGGTGGCGTGAATTGGGGCCAATGATCTCCGTAACCAAGCGCCCAAACGCCGCTCGCAAATAGGTATGCGGCTACACCCAGGGGCGACTGGCTTCCAGTTTGCTCTCGTAAGTGTCGATGGATGCTGCTTTTTCCATCGTAAGGCCGATGTCATCGAGACCGTTCAACAGGCAATGCTTTTTGAAGGCATCGATTTCAAATGAGATGGAACCGCCGTCGGGGCCGGTGATGGTCTGCGTTTCCAGATCAACCGTCAAAACAGCGTTGGACCCGCGGCTGGCATCATCCATCAGCGCTTCGAGTTCTTCTTCACTCACGGTCACGGGCAAGATGCCGTTCTTGAAGCAATTATTGTAGAAAATGTCGGCAAAGCTCGTGGAAATCACGCAGCGAATGCCCCGGTCCAGCAACGCCCACGGGGCGTGCTCACGCGATGAACCGCAGCCAAAGTTATCACCCGCCACCAAAATAGATGCCTCGCGATAGGCGGGCTTGTTGAGCACGAAATCAGGGTTTTCACTGCCATCATCGTTCAAGCGCATTTCGGCAAACAGGCCTTCCGCCAGACCGGTGCGTTTGATGGTTTTGAGATAATCTTTGGGGATGATCATGTCGGTGTCGATATTGATGATGGGCAGCGGCGCCGCAACGCCTGTATGCGTGGTGAACTTTTCCATCTCAAAACCCTCATTTGACTGTCTGGCATCCGTGTGGCGCTGGCTGTACACCAGCCATCTAGGATCGCCAAGAGATGAGAAATCAACAATGCGCCTCTATCGCATGATCACCGGGCCGGACGATGATCAATTCTGCCATCGCGTGTCAAAAGCCTTGTCAAACGGATGGGAATTGGCGGGCAGCGCATCTCTTACATTTGATGCCGTGCGCGGCCGCACGATTTGTGGTCAACCGGTGACCAAGGATGTGCCAAACGAAGACTACCGCGAGGACATAAAATTGGGCGACTACTGAATGGCCCACACAGCGACCGGATAAGGATTGTGCTGGACCTCTACGATCAGGATTCGTTCTTTACACTGTCTGTGGCTGGACGGGTCGGGTTGGTGCTTTTGTCAGCCACCATGGCTGGACTGACCCTTTGGCTGGCATGGCGATGGAGCCGAAGGAAGCACATCCTTTTACGCGGGTTGATCGGGTTTGGCCTGTTTGCAGCTTTTGAATGGCTGTCGCCACAGGTCTATTACACTTACTACCTGCTGTTGTTTGAGACGCTGGAAACGCAGTGGGTGATCGGTCCGCCGCCCGGTTTGGGCACGCTCTTCGGTTTGCTGACTTTTACCGACAACGCCAATCTGTCGTTTCACAGTCGCGGCCTTTTGGGTTGGGCCGTGATACTCCTGTCGCTCGTCAACACCGAGAGCATGCGGGCGTCATCCGGCAGACTTTAAAAACCGGTCGTACAACACCGCCAGCGCACAGCTGGCGATCCGGGCTTCCTCGCTGTCAGCGCGGCTGGTGAGGATGACCGGGACTTTTGCACCGACAACAAGGCCGGCGGTCTCAGATGCGCACATGAAGGTGAGCGCTTTAAACAGGATATTCCCGGCTTCGATGGACGGCACCAAAAGCACGTCCGCCTTGCCCGCCACCGGTGAAGTGATGCCCTTCAAGTCTGCAGCCTCGATACTGACCGCATTGTCCAGCGCAAACGGCCCATCCACCAGACCGCCCACAACGGCACCATCCTGTGCAGCCTCCGCCACAGCACGCGCCTCGACAGAAGAGGCAATTGCCGGATTGGGCGATTCCACCGCTGACAGCACAGCCACTTTTGGTTCCTCAATTTCCAAAGCTCTTGCCAAGTCTACAGCGTTTTGAGCGATGGAGATCTTGTGCTTCACTTCCGGTGCAACGTTAAGCGCAGCATCGGTGATGATGACGGGTTTCGGCCAATTGGGCACGTCCATTACAAAGCAGTGGCTTGTGCGTTGCGCGGTGCGCAAACCGTCTTTCTTGCGAATGACGGCACTCAGATAGGTGTCGGAATGAATAAACCCTTTCATCAGTCCGTCCGCGCGACCCGCAATCACCAGATCAACCCCGGTGTGGGCTGCGCCGTCCTCGCCTTCAGCATCCACAATCTCGTAAGCACTGATGTCCACACTGGCCGCAGCGGCGGTTTCCTGAATTTTTATCCGATCTCCCACCAAAATGGGTTCGATCAGATTTTCGTTTGCAGCCAACAAGGCCCCGGCGAGCGCTGTTTCTTCTTCCGGGCAGATGACCGCAGTGCGCAGGGGCGGCAGTGGACCACATAAGTCGAGCAGATGCGCAAAATGCGGGCGGCTTTGTGCGGTGATAGAATGCCCGTTTGTGCTGCTCTGCGTCACGACCAAAATCCTCAAATCAACCTTCAATCAATCAATGCGTTTGCCTAACCTGACTGCCTCTGCGCTTCCAGTCGCAATTCGCGCGCTTAGTGCAACAGACTGGAATGAAAGCCGCACAATCTTGCATTCCGGCGCGATATATGGTGCCTCGGCGTCAGCACTATCGGCAGTTTGAAAGAGAAGACTTCATGACAATCAAAGTTCTGAAAGTGGGCGGATTTTTCCCGTCAGTGGCAGAAGATCTGGCCAAGGAATTTGACGTGGTAGAAGCCGCCGACCGCGACGCTTTCGCTGCCATGAGCGAAAAAGAGTTGGCCGACGTTCAAGGATTTGCCACTTTCGGTTGGGCCCCCAAAGACGTTATGGACCGCATGCCTGCGCTCAAAATCGTTTCAAGCTTCGGCGTGGGATACGATGGCGTGGCAGCAGACCACGCGGCAGAAGCGGGCATCATGGTCACCCACACCCCCAATGTCCTGAACGACGATGTTGCCAATCTCGCCATCGCGCTGATCTTGATGACAGACCGGCGTTTGGTGTGGAACGACCGTTATGTCCGCGAAGGGCGCTGGGACAAAGAGGGCAACACACCCCTGACCCGCAGCATCCGTGGCAAGAAAGTTGGCATTGTCGGTCTTGGACGCATCGGCGAGGCGATTGCTGAAAAACTATCCGTGTTTAAGTGCGAGACGGTCTACCACTCCCGCAACGAAAAACCGGGCGTTCCCTACACCTATTTTGGCAACCTGACCGAAATGGCAGAGGCCTGCGACATTCTGGTGGCGATCACCCCGGGCGGGCCAGCGACGGACAAGCTAATCAACCGAGGCGTCATGGATGCTCTTGGCCCGCAAGGCACGTTGATCAACATCGCGCGGGGAAGTGTGGTCGACGAGTCGGAAATGATCCTCGCTTTACAAGAAGGCCGCTTGGGCGCGGCCGGTCTCGATGTGTTTGAAAAAGAGCCCATCGTTCCAGAAGCGCTCTACGCGATGGACAATGTGGTGCTCACCCCCCACGTGGCCAGCGCCACGGTGGAGACCCGGCAGGACATGTCTGATCTGGTTGTGGAAAATCTTGTCACATTCTTCAAAACAGGCAACCCGGTGGCGCCCGTTCCGGAGACTGCCCATCTGGCGAAATCGTGAAGCCAAACCCATGCGGCGAGCTTCTTTAATAATACCAGAAGCAGCATGACGGTCTTGATTGCGGGCGGCGGCATTGGCGGCCTCGCCTTTGCTCTGACGTGTCACCAAGTAGGCGTGCCGTTTCGGGTCTTTGAAGCCGCCCGTGAGATCAAGCCATTGGGCGTTGGGATCAACATTCAACCCAACGCGGTGCGGGAACTGTTCGCCCTGGGCCTGGAGCACGATCTGCCATCAGTCGGCATCCAGACCCGTGAATACGTTATGTTCACCAAGCACGGTTTGGAAATTTGGACCGAGCCAAGAGGTTTGCTCGCCGGTTACAACTGGCCGCAATATTCCGTCCATCGCGGCAAACTTCAGATGCTGCTCTACAACACCCTTATCGAGCGTGCGGGACCCGATTGCGTGGAAGCCGGGTGGCGGGTGCAATCCTTCGAGAACACGTCCGACGGAGCCACGCTTTATCTAAAAGCAAGCGGCACGGGCGAGCAGCGCTCGGTCAGCGGCTCCTTGGTGGTCGGAGCCGATGGTATTCATTCCGCCATAAGAGCACAGATGATGCCCGATGAAGGGCCGCCCATTTGGGGCGGCGCTGTTCTCTGGCGGGGCACCAGCCGCGCCAAACCCTTCCGCACGGGCGCATCCATGGCCCTCATAGGCCACGCGAGCCAACGCATCGTGTCCTATCCAATCAGCGAAGTGGATTTTGAAACTGGCTTGGCCGATATGAACTGGATTGCCGAACTGACCTATGATCCTTCCCAAGGTTGGAACAAAGAGGACTGGAACCGCGAGGCGGGGCTCGATGATTTCCTGCCACAGTTTGAGGACTGGCGTTACGACTGGCTGGACTTCCCGGACATGGCTCATAAAGCAGATAGAGTTTACGAATATCCCATGGTGGACCGAGATCCGCTCCCATCTTGGACGCAGGGACGTGTGACGCTCTTGGGAGACGCGGCCCATGCGACCTACCCCGTTGGCTCCAACGGCGCGAGCCAGGCCATTATCGATGGCAGACACTTGGGGGCACAGTTTTTGGCGCACGGGATCACGCCTGACGCACTACAGGCATATGAGGCTGCCATGCGGCCCGCCACCGAGAAGGTGATTTTGGCAAACCGGGGCAACGGGCCGGATGCGGTTTTGCAAATGATTGAAGACCGCTGTGGCGGACAATTCGATCGTTTGGAAGATGTAGCGAGCCACGAAGAACTGGCCGATCACGCCAGCGGCTATAAGGCCGTCGCAGGGTTTGCCATCGATGCGTTGAACGCCGCACCGGACCTGATCCCCAAAGGTGCAAGAGGCAGCGAATAATCGTTTGCACTAAAGTACAGTCAACCGGACACGCCGAGAGAGCTTGGGCAACAAAAGCCGCATGACATGAGGCGCTACCGCCACGCACCCTTCGGTGGGCGCAAGGTCAGGACGGGCAATGTGAAAAAAGATCGCGCTGCCACCGCGTGTGAGCCGACGCGACATATTATGATCCATCACAACCAGCACGTCATAGAGCCCATCATCGCGCATGAGCGTCTCGTGGCTCGCGCCATAGGGCAGACGCACAGGCCTGTTGTAATTCCGGTCACCCACGGCATCGCACCAACCGTCGTGCGGCGACATTCCATAAAGGGGTAAACCACTCACGCTGCGGAAAGCACGATCTTTGCGCACGTATCCCCAAAGCAGACCAAACGACCCGCGCGGCGTTCCCCCATCCCCTTCCCGCTTGATACTCACCACGCCCGAACGCCCCAAGGCACAAGGATAGGCCCGCCCATCGACGGTCAAAAGGCCCTTACGCGGATCACCCGGACGGGCACGCACAATGAGATGAAGGGGAGTTCTTGATGATGGTATGGAGCGCTTCCCTTGATTTTTCTTTCTTTTTTTGACCATCGTCCCAATCTGCTCACATTTCGCACGACACACTCACATTCACGTGTGATCAAGAGGCCAACACGTTCACAACACCGCTTCAAAACCTAGATAAGCGGAGTTATTGCAAAAAATGCCCTTTTTGGAGACTGACCGCAGATGACCGAACGCACCATCCTCCTTGTTGATGACGACAACGACCTGCGGGAGGCCTTAACCGAACAGTTGGAACTCTATGAAGAGTTTTCCATACAGCAAAAAGAAACCGCCACCGAAGGCATTAAAACCGCTCGCGAAGGCCATCTTGATCTGTTGATCATGGACGTGGGCCTGCCGGATATGGATGGGCGCGAAGCGGTGAAACTCCTGCGCAAAGGCGGGTTTAAATCCCCCATCATCATGCTGACAGGCCACGATACGGACAGTGACACGATTTTGGGCTTGGAAGCGGGTGCCAACGACTACATTGCGAAGCCGTTTAAGTTTGCTGTCCTGCTCGCCCGCATCCGCGCACAACTGCGCCAGCATGAGCAAAGCGAAGACGCTGTCTTCACTATTGGCCATTACTCCTTCCGCCCCGCTCAAAAACTGCTGGTGATGGAAGATGGTGGCAAGGTACGTCTGACAGAAAAAGAGACGGCCATCCTCAAATATCTTTACCGCGCAGACCAAAAGGTCATCACCCGCGATATCTTGCTCGAAGAAGTGTGGGGTTATAATTCCGGCGTCACCACGCACACGTTGGAAACACACATCTACCGCTTGCGCCAGAAGATCGAGATCAATCCGTCCAGCGCAGCTTTGCTGGTGACGGAATCAGGTGGCTATAAACTGGTGCCTTAAGACCATCGCGTCCTAAGCGTCATTGCAGGGCGTGTCCCTGCAATCTATGACATCCTCCCAAACCTGCCTCATGCACTGCAGATGCAGCTGCAGAGGGAGGTTTCGTGAAAACCAGCGCTTTCATCGGCGCAGATATGGACTGAGCGGAGCGCGACCCAGTGTCACTTGATTCAGACATTCGTCTTCTGGGTACGGTGCGCCTGTTTCAGGGATTTCGCATAGACCATCTGCGTCTCTTGGCCTTCGGCGCGGAAAAACGCTTCTTCAAACGCGAATCCCGCATTTACCGCCAAGGCGGATACTCCGATGGCGGGTACGTTATCATGAGTGGAACCGTGGCACTGGTCTCTGGCCTGAACGACACACTCATTTCTACCCATCAGCGCGGATCGCTAATCGGCGAGATGGCCCTGATCAGCCAAACACATCATGCCGCGTCCGCCATCGCGGAGGAAGACACGGAAGTCTTGAAGCTTCCACGCCCCCTCTTTTTGCGCATGTTGGACGAATACCCAGAACTGGCGGTGTTGCTGCAACAACGCATCGGACACTCGGTCAACGAATTCGTAGATCAGTTGGAACGCATCCGCGCGAAACTCGACCATGCCAATGATCTTGTGAGGCGAGCCCAGAGCTAGAACGGATTCGTCAGAGTGAAAACGTGGCCATAATCGGAACGTGGTCAGACGGTTTTTCCCAACCCCGGGCTTCCCGCAAAACTTCGATGGCCGTCAGTCTTTCGGCCAAAGCAGCTTCACCCCAAATATGGTCCAATCGACGTCCTTTGTCCGCCGCATCCCAGTCGCGCGCGCGGTAGCTCCACCACGTATAGATCTTCTCAGCCGGATCGATCTCCTGCCGGATCAGATCCACCCAGCTGCCCTTGGCTTGCACTTCCTTGAGGCCGTCGGTCTCAACCGGCGTGTGGCTCACCACTTTAAGAAGCTGTTTGTGTGACCAGACATCGGTTTCCAAAGGTGCGATGTTGAGATCGCCCACTAAGATGGACGGAATGTCGTCTGATCGACTGTTCAGCGCTTTCATCTCTTCAATAAATTTCATCTTGTGATCGAACTTGGGATTGGTCACGGGGTTGGCCTCATCGCCGCCGGCGGGCACATAAAAATTGTGCACACGAACCGGCCCAATATCGGTCTCAAACACACATTCGATGTGCCGTGTATCTCCCATCGACACGTAATCCGTTGTCGAGATTCCATCTAACGGCCGTTTCGAAATTGTGGCTACACCGTGATATCCCTTTTGGCCGTGCACAGCGAAATGCTCATATCCCAAGGCTTTAAGAGCCTTGGCGGGAAACTGATCGTTTTGGCATTTGATTTCCTGCAGGCACAGAACGTCCGGCGCGTGCTCGCGTAAATACCGCTCCACAAGACCGATGCGCAAACGCACCGAGTTGATGTTCCACGTTGCCAATTTGAAGGAGCTTTGTGCCATCGTACCATGCCCGTCTGGTCGCTAACGACCTTAAAATCAAGACGGGCAATGTGCTGGGACAAGAGCGGAACGGCAAGGCCATTGGAGGCCAAGGCCACGCTTAAAGGTGCGTCGTCCACCGGCAATCGAACGCCGGTGAAGGAAGCTTGAAACTAGTTGCCCGGCTCTTGTGTTGCCTGCAAACGACGCTGGTCCATACGGAACAAACGCTGCGACAGACGCACGTTGTTTTGCACGTTGAAGATCATCACCGATGTGTCTTTCCCCTGATCATCCGTAATGGTCCACTGCCGCAACTCGTAGCTCTTGGGATCAAACATCAAGGTGATCTTCGAATTACCAAAAATGCTCTTATCGCCCAAAATGACAGTTGTGAGGTCCTCCTCCCGCTTGACCGATTTGATAGCCTTGTCGTTCACGTCGATACGGTCGGCCAACAGAAGGCGCAGTGGCGTTTTGCGAAGGGGGAAGAAGTCCCAGGTCTTCAACTTGCGATTGTTGATGCCAACGGTCCGACCGTCGGCCTTCACGGTGATAGGAGACGGTTTTGCGTAATCGAAGCGGATTTTACCCGGACGCTTAAGGTAGAACTTTCCGCCGGTCTGCTCACCGTTGGGTCCAAACTGGATGAACTCACCGGCCATCGATGGCACGCCAGAAAAGTGCTGGCTGATCTGCTCAACAGCCTTGCGGTCCTTGCCATTGATTTTGGCGCTGGCCGCCTGTGGCGCAACAAAGGACACTGTCACCGCAAAGAAAAGCGCAATGGCAAAGCAAGAACTTGAATAAATGCGTTGGGAAAAGGTCATTGGGTGGGGTTTCCTTACAGACCGGGAACGGACCGATGATCGGTCGAGTGGGCGTACAAAAATTGGCGTGCTGCTCTTAAAAAGGCCAACAAACCAGCTCGAGCGGCACCATGAATAGCAAGCGCGCTTGTGGGCGCACATTGGGACGCGATTATGGCTGAACGGGCAAACATCAGATGGTTTCATCCTCGCCGGGGACCAAAATTTC
>JBCBYZ010000183.1:0-4532 GCA_039815595.1 Pseudomonadota bacterium
ACTCATTTGAATTCATACCGCGTCCCTTAAGCAATTTTTCACCCCGTTGGGTAACCTTAACGAACGCCTGAAGTGTATTTTGTACGGGTATTTTCGATGCGCATTCTCAAATCGTCCGCTTTGCAGCGGTCGAACCTTTCTACCGCACGCTCGCCTTTGGGCTCCTCGCCAGCCGATCCGGCTTGGCGCGATGCGATCATTCAAGGGGATTGCGTTGCGGCATTGGAAGCTTTGCCCACCAACAGCGTCGATGTCGTGTTTGCCGACCCGCCTTACAATCTGCAATTGGGCGGCGACTTGCAGCGCCCGGACCAGTCCAAGGTAGACGCATGTGACGATCACTGGGATCAGTTCGACACGTTCCGCGCCTATGATGACTTTACCCGCGCTTGGCTATTGGCCGTTCGGCGCGTGCTAAAACCCAGTGGCACGATCTGGGTCATTGGATCGTATCACAACATCTACCGCGTCGGCACGATACTGCAGGACATGCAGTTTTGGATTTTGAACGACATCGTTTGGCGTAAGACCAATCCCATGCCGAACTTTCGGGGTCGCAGGTTCACCAATGCCCATGAAACCATGATCTGGGCGTCGCGAGATCAAAACGCCAAGGGTTACACGTTCAACTATGATGCCATGAAAATGGCCAATGACGACGTGCAAATGCGTTCCGACTGGGTGTTTCCCCTGTGCACCGGCGCTGAACGGCTTAAGGACGCCGAAGGCAAAAAAGTGCACCCCACCCAAAAGCCGGAAGCCTTGTTGCACCGCGTGCTCCTGTCCTCGACCAAACCGGGTGATGTCGTCTTGGACCCGTTTTTTGGAACCGGCACGACCGGCGCGGTGGCTAAGCGGTTGGGCCGCCATTTTGTGGGTGTCGAACGGGAGCAAAGCTATATCGATGCCGCATCCGCTCGTATTGACGCGACAGAGCCTATGGAACAGCCGGGTCTACTGGTGACCGAAGGCAAGCGCGCATTACCCCGTGTTGCTTTCGGTGCATTGATCGAGGCCGGACTCTTGTCGGTAGGCGAAACGCTGACGGACAGTAAACAACGTTGGAAAACCACAGTGCGGCTCGACGGCTCTTTGGACCATCAAGGCGAAACGGCCTCCATCCACCGCATGGGCGCGAAGTTGCAAAATCTGGACGCTTGTAATGGTTGGACGTTCTGGAACGTCGAACGTGCGGGTAAACTGATCTCAATCGATGACCTGCGCAGCCAATACCGCGAGAACTTGGGAACAGCAGCCTAGGCGAGTTTCACACCCCGTTCGGAAAACGATATGCGCAACTCATCCGCATTGTGGAACTGCACGGCGTTCCACCCTGCTGCAATAGCCCCGGCTACGTTGGCCCCACTGTCGTCGATGAAGAGCGTCAGCGCTGGATCGATATCAAAAGTTGCCACGTGGTGGTCATAGATCGCCTGGTCGGGCTTGAGCAGGCCGACGCGACCTGAGACCGTTACACCCCGCGTTGACGTCAAAAACGGGTAAAGCTCTTCGGCTTCAAGATACGTATCTTGGTTGAAATTTGTCAGCAGTGTCACGTCGTATCCGGCGCACTGAACGCTCGCCAAGAACTCCGGCATCCCGTCTATGGCATGCGGTACGCTACGGTGCCAGTTTGGGCGGAACGCGCGGATGAGATCTTCTTGGTCTGGGTGGTCGGCAATCAACGAGTCTTCCGCGACCTGCCACGGGCGCCCGCGATCCTGCTCCAAGTTCCAGGCGCTGGTGCAGACGGTGGCCAAAAACGCCTTTCGTTCGACGGCGTCGGGGATCAGGTCCGTGTAAATTAACTCGGCGTTCCAGTAGAGCAGAACCTGCCCAATATCGAACACCACATGCTTGATCGCGCTCACTTTGTCGCCTCCCCCAAATGCGGGATTGTACGCACCCGCAGCCATTATGCTTTTGGTTTGAAAGCGTTCGGAATGGCTGCGCTCAGTGACTTTTTCATGACAGTGGGGAGCGCCTCCTCGGGCAACGCGGTGGCAGAACTCCACCAACCGTCGAGCGCTGGTGTGCAAAAACCCATCGGTAAATCGGCTGCGCGGTAAATTTCCAACTCCAGATGAAAATGCGTGAACGTGTGCCGGATGGTGCCGCAGCCCGTCCATCGTACACCAGATGGCACGCGGAACGGTGCAGCCTCCGCTCCGGTTGCTCCATCTTCCGACGCTGTCCATGCAGTCGTTGGCACCCCGCTCATTCCGGCAAGCAGTCCTTTATCCGCTCGTTTGGTGAGCAAGACCGCCCCATCTTCGCGGATGGCCACGAAGGCTGCACCCTTGCGCAGAGGCTTTGCCTTTTTGGCCAGCTTGACCGGAAACTGCTCCATCGTTCCCAGCCGGTAGGCGCTACAGTGTTCGTTCAGCGGACAAAGCGCACAGGCCGGTCGCTTGGGCGTGCAGATCGTTGCACCCAGGTCCATCATGGCTTGGGCAAAGTCTCCCGGGCGATCATCCGGGGTAATGCGGCTCATTTCTGTGCGGCAGATTTCTTTGGCGGCTGGCAACGGCGTGGCGTCGGCCAGCAAACGGGTAATCACCCGTTCGATATTGCCATCAACCACGGCAGCCTTCTCACCAAACGCGATGGCGGCAATGGCGGCGGACGTGTAGTCGCCAATGCCCGGAAGCTTGATCAGGTCTGCCTGTGTGGTTGGGAAATGTCCGCCATAGCCTGCCGCCACCGTGTCAGCGCAGGCTTTCAAGTTGCGGGCCCGAGAATAATAGCCAAGCCCTGCCCAAGCTTTCATAACGTCCTCTTCGCTGGCCGTTGCTAAGTCGGTCAGGCATGGCCAGAGTCGGAGGAACTTTTCAAAATAACTTTTGACGGCGGCAACGGTGGTTTGTTGCAACATGACTTCTGAAAGCCAGACATGGTATGGATCAGGCCGAACGCCTTTGGCGCTTTGGTCCGGTGGCACACGCCAAGGCAGGCTGCGGGCGTGCCGGTCGTACCAGTCCAACAGGTTTTGAGACACCGAATCCATGGAGCCGACCTTTTGACGCGACGGCCATTAAATCAAGGTGGTAAATCCGCAGCTGCGAAGCCCTTGTCTTCGCTGGCCTCAAAACTCTTGGATCCGGTGATGCGCAAGCGCGCCGGCATGTCGCTGGATCTGCTGGCGGTTTGGCCCGAGATTGTCGGCGGTGACAAAGCGGCACTCTGTCGTCCGCAAAAAGTGAAGTGGGCCAAACGTGCAAGCCAGGAAGACGCCTATGAACCAGCAACGCTTGTTATCCGTTGCGAGCCCGCCGCAGCGCTGTTTTTGCAACATGACACGGATACGATCCTGAAACGGGTGAACGCGTTTTTCGGGTTTGAGGCAGTCTCCCGGGTGCAGCTCATTCAAGGCACCGTTGAAGAAATGCCGTCGGACAAGACAACCAAAGGAAAACGGTCCAATGAGCAACGACAAAGCGCTGAACCCGATGCACACCTGCGCGAAACGCTGGACGCTGTAGAAGACCCGGACTTGCGCCGGGCGCTGAAAAAAATGGGCGCTGGCGTGTTCAGCAAGGGTTCAGATGAACCTTCATAAGGTTCATGCAGGTCTACAGTCTTGCCGCCCGTCGCGGTGATAACGGCAAAATGACTCAAGTTCAGAGCGACCCTCTGGCGTTTGCCCCATTGTCGCTCTACCAAACTGCAAACCAACGCCTGCGTGCAGGCTAAACTGTATCGCTCTCAACAAACCCGCTTTGAGCCGCCGTTGAGCAAGCCACTGAATGAAGGAACGATCATGACTATCAGCGCCCCATTGACCCGTCGCAGCGCTCTGTCCCTCTTGGCTGCCTCCGCTGCTATGACCACGCCTTTGGTCATGATGCCAAATATCGCAGTGGCTCAAGGCCGTTTTGACATGTTTACCGGCTTGAAGCTGGAAGATCAGGTGATGGGCGACGTGAACGCCAAGGTGACCATGGTGGAATACGCCTCCATGACATGCCCTCACTGCCGGACTTTCCATGAAAGAATATTGCCGGAACTGAAGGCGAAATACATCGAAACCGGTAAGGTGAAATACATCCTGCGCCCCTTTCCATTTGACGGGGACCGCCGTGGCGAAGCCGCTTTCATGTTGGCCATGTGCGCGCCAAACAAAAGCTATTACCCCATGGTTGACGCCCTGTTTTCTACTCAGCAAGTCTGGGGTGGCAGCGGCAACCCTGTGCCAGAACTGATGCGTCTGTCCAAACTGGCTGGTATGAGCGAAGACGAGTTCAAAGCCTGTTTGTCCAACCAGGATTTGCTCACCAAAATGGTAGAAGATCGTAACAAGGCAGTTGAGGACTTTGGTGTGCGGGCAACCCCCACCGTGTTCATCAACGGCGAGAAACTTGGGGATTCAAACCTCAAGACGGTCGTCGATGCCATTGAAGCGGCGCTCTAACCCTGTCGTTTGGCTTGGCGTGCGCTATAACAGCGGCTCGCCAGGTGCCCCGGCCGCGTGACAGATAAACGGTCACGCTAGGGTCATCGCTTGGTTGGGGGCATTGGGCTCCCCAAAACGC